>JAYVEJ010000738.1:0-2909 GCA_043748885.1 Luteolibacter sp.
GCCAGTTGATCGGCTATCAGCCAGAGATTCTCTCGTGCTGCAGTGCATCGACCCCACAAAACCATAACACTATGAAAAATCTATTTTTGCCAATCCTTCTCGGCTGCGCCGTGCTGCTACCTGTTAGTCGCTCGCAAGCGGCTGGCACCACGTTCGGCGATTTTACGCCGGGACAAACCTTCACCCTCACGGTGACTGAACGCACCATCATCCGGACAAAAGGTTTCTATGCCACGAAAATTAACAAAGTTCCTGACGGCGTTCCTAGTTTCTCTGTCGGCGATCACGTTATGTTCACGATCGGCAGCGAAGGCCAATTGAAGGGTGCCGGTTTTAAGATCACTTATCGGAGTGATCGCGGACGCTATAATCTTTATGCCAACCGCCCGACTCTCCACTCCGCCAAGGGAAGTGCAGCTACCGTTTACAAGAGCCTAACCAACAAACCGGTTAGAGCCGCGATGAGCTTCGACCGGCTCACGTTCTCCGGCATCATTCCGGTGACGACGACGGTGGACTATGTCTTCAAGAAATAAGCTGACGATGAGTCGGCGAAACCGCGTAAGCCGGTGCGGGGGTTACACCCGTCCGGCGAGCGCGGTTTTCACGTTTTGGGGGGTGCGGCGTTGGCCCCTACGAATTGATTCCGTGTTTTCCCTTTTCAAGATGGGGGGGACTCCGCTTTGATCCGTCAGCCCCAATCACGCATGCCCCACCGACCCAAAGATCCTCGTCCTTTCAAGCGCGCCATCCTCAAACTCAGCGGTGAAGCCCTGCGCGGAACGGGTTCGCGGGACAATATTTCGCCGGAAATTGTGGACCGAATCGCCCTAGAAATCCGCGAAGCGGTGCAAGGTGGGCTGCAACTCGGAATCGTGGTGGGCGGTGGAAATTTCTGGCGCGGCGCGAGTGCTTCCGCTCGCGGGATGGACCGCGCGACCGCCGATTACGTCGGCATGTTAGCCACCGTCATGAACGCGCTCGCCCTCGAAGGCGCACTCGAGCATCACGGCGTCACTTGCGTAGTGCAGTCCGCCATCGAGATGAAAAACGTCGCGGAAACATTCATCCGGCGCAAGGCCGAGCGGCAGTTAGACGAGGGCAAGGTGGTGATTTTCGCCGCCGGCACGGGCAATCCATTTTTCTCGACCGACACCACCGCCGCGCTGCGGGCCAGCGAAATGGGCGCCGACGTGATCCTCAAAGCGACCCAGGTGGATGGCGTTTACAACTGCGATCCGCGCGGTAATCCAGATGCCGTGCGCTACGAAACGGTGACCTTCCAAGAGTGCCTCACAAAGCGCCTCAACGTGATGGATGCCACGGCGTTCAGCCTGTGCATGGACAATCATGTGCCCATCATCGTGTTCGATCTCGCCCCGCACGGGAACCTTTCCCACGCACTGCGCGGCCTGCCCATCGGCACGCTGGTCCACGGCGAGTGAATTCCAAGGCAAACGCTGAAAACTGAAAACCTGAAAACTGAAATTTCACCATGGACCCCGAAGAAGCCATTTTCGAAGTCGAGGACGCGATGAACAAGTGCGTCGAATACCTGATCCACGAGTTCGCCGGAGTGCGCACCGGCAAGGCCAGCCCGGCCTTGATCGAGAACCTGGACGTGCTGGTCCACGCCTACGGTGCCGTTTCCAAACTCAAGAGCCTAGCTATCATCAACTCGCCCGAACCGCGAATGCTCGTGGTCCAGCCCTTCGATCCGGCGACCACCCGCGACATCGAGCGGGCGATCCGCGAGTGCAAGTTAGGTCTCAACCCCGCCGCCGCGGATCGCTCGATCCGGGTGCCGATCCCCGAGCTGTCCGAAGAACGCCGCCGCGACATGGTCAAGATGATCAAGCAACTCGCCGAAGAAGCGAAAGTCCGCCTCCGCGCCGCCCGCAAGGCCGGCATCGACACCTCAAAAAAGATGAAGGCCGACAACTTGATCACCGAAGACGGCCAGAAGGATTTTGAAAAGAACGTCCAAGATCTAACTAACAAATACACCAAGAAGATCGAGGACCACGCCGTGGCAAAAGAAGCGGATCTGATGAAGGTGTGACGGAGGCACCACACTCCTGTGGTGCTCGCGAATACGAAGCCAATGGCAAGCGCAAGGCACTCATCATTGGCCTCTCATTCGCATCCACGACAAAAGTGTCGTGACTCCTTGAATCATAGCTGCGATCTCTCTAACGCCGCTGCCACGAATCCCGCGAACAGCGGGTGCGGGTGGTTTGGTTTGGATTGAAACTCCGGATGGAACTGGGCACCGATGTAAAACGGATGGTCTGGCAATTCGACAATCTCCACGAGACCTTCCTCGGCCGAGACGGAGGAAATCACTAGGCCGGCGTCTTGCAGGCGCTCCTGATAGTCGGAATTAAACTCATACCTGTGGCGGTGGCGTTCGTGGATGCGTTCCACATTATCATAGAGATCGGCGGCCTTGGTGCCGGTGAAAAGGATAGACTCGCAAGACCCGAGGCGCATGGTGGCACCCATATCTTCCACGCCTTTTTGCTCTTCTTGTAAACAGATCACTGGGTATTTAGTGGTCTTATCAAACTCAGTGGAGTTTGCTTCCTTCAAGCCGCAGATGTTACGCGCATACTCGATGGTGGCGATTTGCATCCCTAAACAAATCCCAAAGTAAGGGATCTTGTTTTCACGAGCATACTGAGCCGCGAGGATTTTCCCCTCAATCCCGCGATCGCCGAAACCACCGGGAACTAAGATGCCATCCACATCGCCAATGACCGCCTTCGCGCCGTGGTCTTCGATGGCTTCCGCTTCCACGCGGACGATCTGCACCTTGGTATCATGATGGGCTCCGGCATGGATTAGAGATTCATAAATGGACTTATATGCATCCTGAAGTTCTATATATTTGCCGGCGACTGCGATGG
>JAYVEJ010000739.1:0-2903 GCA_043748885.1 Luteolibacter sp.
GCGACCGCCGCGAGGTTGCATGGAAAATTACCATCTATCTGGGTCTCGGCTCGATCGTCTTGTTAGCAGGTCTGGTCTGGCTCGCTAATCTCACTGGCACTTATAACATCGTGGAAATGGTTAAAGCCGCCGGCAGCGTCGATCCAGGGGCGCAGAAAGGCATCGCCGCATTGCTGATCATCGGCTTCGGGACGCTGGTTTCCCTATTCCCATTTCACTCGTGGGCGGCTCCGGCCTATGCCAGCGCACCCGCACCTGTGGCGATGCTCCATGCGGGAGTGTTGAAGAAATTTGGCCTCTATGGTTTGCTTCGTTTAGCCATTCCGCTTGTGCCGGAAGGTCTGCAATTCTGGCTGACTCCCCTGCTGGTGCTGCTGCTAGGTAACATCCTTTGGGTCGGCTGGGTCACGATCTCTCAGAAGCGGCTCGACCTCATGTTAGGGAACTCTTCGGTGATGCACATGGGTTATATCTTTCTCGCCATCGCCGCGTTGATTGCGTTCCCGAAAAACTCGCTGGCGCTCTCTGCGGCGATCGTTTTGATGTTTGCCCACGGCATTTCCATCGCGCTGTTATTCGGACTCACCGACCGGATCGAGCGCAACACCGGCTCGCTCGATCTCCAAGATCTCGGGGGACTCGCCAAGTCCGCGCCCGGGCTGGCGTTCTTATTTGGCATCGCGGCGATGGCCTCTATCGGCCTGCCGGGTCTTGCTAATTTCTCTGGCGAAATCCTGGTCTTTCTCTCCGCCTTCAAAACGTATAATGGCACTTCGGGACTCGGCCCGGTCCAGATCACTTGTATCCTATCTATTTGGGGCGTGGTCATTTCTGCGGTCTATATGCTCCGCGCCTACCGGAACATCTTCCAAGGCCCCGCGGTGAAAGCCACCGAGGCCGCCGCCGACCTCACGTTCGCGGACCGCATTCCGGCGACATTGCTGGTGCTTGCGCTGTTCGCGGTCGGTCTCTATCCGAACCTTCTGCTTAACTTGCTCAACTAGATTTTCTCAGCCGGATCCGACGGATCCGACTGATTTTTACCACAATTTCCACCATGCCCGCCTACTACCTCGAAGCTCTAACCGTCACCCTTGGCATCGTCCTGCTCATGGCCGAAGCGTTTTGCTCGTGCAAAAGCAAAGCTTGGGTCGGCATCTCTGCTGCCATCGGCCTTGGCATCATTCTTGTCCTCGCCACGCAGGCCACCGGGCCGACTCCCCGCACCGCATGGCCGCATTGGATCAGCGGGTTCTATCAATTCGATTCCCTCGCCCGCTTCTACAAGATCTTCGCCCTCGTCACCACGATCCTCGTCCTTCTTCTCTCAGTCGATTACCGGAAAATCCTCGCCCGCTTCACCGATCATCCCGGCTCCGAAAACGGGACCGGCGAGTTCTACACACTCCCCATTTTCGCCTGCGCCGGCATGATGTGGCTCGCCTCCGCCAGAGACCTCACCGGTGCCTTCGTCTCGCTCGAACTTATCACCATCACCTTTTACATCCTCGTCGCTTACATGCGCCGCAATGTCGGCTCACTCGAAGCCGGAGTGAAATATCTCATCCTCGGTGCGCTCAGCACCGGCTTCCTCGTTTACGGCATCGCTTGGATTTACGGGACAACCGGCACCATGGTGTGTCTCGCAAGCCGTTCATTTATCATGTCCAGCATGATCACCAATCCGTCCGGTCTTCTCTTCGGCATCGCCCTCGTCATGGTCGGCATCGGTTTCAAAATCGGCGCAGTGCCCATGCAAGTCTGGATTCCCGATGTCTATCAAGGTGCTCCTACACCGACCACCGCGTTTCTTTCCGTCGGCTCCAAGGCCGCCGGTTTCATCTTTCTCATCCGTTTTGTAGAACCCTTCCTCACCAGCGAACTCACCCGCGGCCCGGTCCTCACGCTGTTGCTCATCCTCGCCTGCGCGACTTTGTTGTTTGGAAATCTCGCCGCCATCCCGCAGACGAACTTCAAGCGGCTGCTCGCCTATTCCTCCATTGCTCACGCCGGTTTCCTCCTCCTCGCCCTCTCCGCATGGAAACCCGAAACCGCCACCTCCGAAGGTTCCATCAAGGTAGTTTCTTTCTACCTTGCCACCTATCTACTCATGACGCTCGGCGTGTTCTTCGTCCTCGCCCAAGTCCGCATCCAGCGCGACGGCGAGATGATCAAGGATTTCAACGGCCTCGGAAAAACCAACCCACAACTCGCGCTGGCGCTCACCGTGTTGTTAGCCGCGCTGGCCGGCGTCCCTCTAACCGCCGGGTTCATCGGTAAGTTCCTAGTCTTCTCGCTCGCCGTCGAGGCGCATCTGTGGGTCGGTGTTGGTATCGCCTTCATCGCCGCAGCCGCAGGGTTCTATTACTATTTCAGCGTGATCCGCGCGATGTGGTGGGCCGCCCCTGGCGATGAAAAGGCCATCGTCTTGCCTTGCATCAGCAAGGTCTGCATCGCGGTGCTAACCATCGCGGTGGTGGTCCTCGGCTTCTGGCCGCAGCCGATCTGGGCGCTGCTGAGGTAAGCTCGCAGCAATCCCTCCGCACCCCGATTCGTCAATGCGGGCTGGACAGCCGACGGAGCGGGTTTCACGGTCCCGCCATGGATACACAGAACGTGTTTGCCCCGCGGGGCGGGAAGTCGGAAATCGAGGAAGGCGCGGATTTTTCCCCGAAATTCGATGCGGATGGATTGATCCCGGCAATGGCGATGGACGCGACGACCAACGAGCCGCTGATGCTGGCTTACATGAACGCGGAGTCGCTGCGGCGGACTTTAGACATCGGCGAGGCGGTTTACTGGTCCCGCTCGCGCAAGGAGTTTTGGCACAAGGGCGCAACCTCGGGGCACATCCAGAAAATCGTGGAAATCCGCACGGATTGCGACCAAGATGCGCTCATTTT
>JAYVEJ010000740.1:0-2902 GCA_043748885.1 Luteolibacter sp.
CCGTCATACAGCGCACAGATCTGGCCCGCGGCGATCGCGCGTTGCGGACGTTGGAATTTCAAACGAATTCTTCCTTCTTCGAGCGGCTCTAACACCGCCGGTTCGGCCTTCGCCCGGTAACGGGGTTGCGCCTCGATCAGCCGCTTGCTGTCGAACGGTTCATTGAGTGCTGAGAGCGTGCCGACCGTGCATGTCTGTGTGTAGAGGCCTGCGGAATCCGGAGCATCCCAGCCGACGATCAGGCGGTTCTTCGCCGCGTCTTTGCCCACCACCACATAGGCCATTCCCTCGCGCGGCGACGCCACGCCGTGGCCTTTTCGCTGGCCGAGTGTGTAGAGGTGCAAACCACGATGTTCGCCTAACGCCGTGCCGGCTGAATCGACGATTTCACCCGGCGTGTCAGCGACGTAGTGTCGCAGAAAGTCACTCATTTTCACCTGGCCGAGGAAACAAATCCCTTGGCTGTCTTTCTTTTCCGCCACCGGCAGATTGAAGCGCCGCGCCACCGTGCGCACTTCCGGCTTGAGCATTTCCCCGGTTGGGAAAAGTGCATGAGCCGCTTGCTGCTGGTTCATCAGTGAGAGAAAGTAACTCTGGTCTTTGTTAGGATCTGCGCCGCGCAGGATCGCCGCCGAGCCGTCGGCCAAGGTCCGACGGCGGGCGTAGTGCCCAGTCGCGACCTGCTCGAATCCCTGTGATAATGCATAGTCGAGAAACACGCCGAATTTCATCTCGCGGTTGCACCACACGTCCGGGTTCGGGGTGATGCCCGAGCGGTAGCCTTCCACCAGATAGTCCACAATCCGGTCCTTGTAGGAGTCGATGAGATCGATCACTCGGAACTCGATCCCCAGCGATTTCGCCACCGCCCGTCCATCTTCGATGTCTTGTTCCCACGGACAATCGCCGGGAATCCCTTCGTCGTTGATCCAATTCTTCATGTAGCCCGCCGCCACTTCGTAACCTTGCTCGATCAGCAATGCCGCCGCCACCGCGCTGTCCACGCCGCCTGATAGACCTACCAATACCTTCGCCATGCGTGGAGCGTCGAACATCGACCAGCGAACGACCAAGGAAATTTTCTTCACTTCGACGTTCAATGTTGGACGTTCGATGGCCGATGTTCATCCTCCAAGCCATGCATTCAATGACAGGATTTGGCCGCGGCTCGGCGGCGACGGACGGGTGGCAGGCCAGCGTGGAAATCAGCGCCGTCAACCGCAAGCAGGCCGAGGTGGTCGTGCAAGCACCGCGCGAACTTAACGAACTCGACGCCCGCATCCGCAAGGCCGTGCTAAATGTGGTTTCGCGAGGTCGCCTCCAAGTTACTATCAATGTCGAGCGATCCCTAGGTGCCGCCGCAGATTTCCGGATCGATCCCGCGCTGGCACTGGCATTTTCCAAAGCATTTGGCGAGTTGGGAAGGACCGTCGGCTACCCGGTACTGCCCGTCGCCGCCGATTTTCTGCGCCAGCCGGGGATCATCGCAGCGGGCAATTCTGAGATCGATGCCGAGGCCGCATGGCTTGCGATCGAGCCAGCTCTAACTGCCGCGCTGGCCCAGCTCGCCGCGATGCGGGAATGCGAGGGCGATCACCTCAAGACCGACTTCCTCGCCCGGCTCGATGCGCTCATTTCCTTCGCCCGGAAAATTTCCGCCGACGCCCCCGGCCGGCCCATCCGCCAACGCGAACTTCTCACCAAGCGACTGCGCGACGCCGGTCTCGAACTCGACCTCGCCGACGAACGCGTCACCAAAGAGATCGCCCTCTTCGCCGACCGCTGCGACGTGAGCGAGGAAATCACCCGGCTGGATTCCCACTTCGCCAAGTTTCGCGGCTACTTGCAGGCCTCCGAGCCGCCGGGCCGTGCGCTGGATTTCCTCTGCCAAGAACTTTTCCGCGAATTCAACACCATCGGCTCCAAGGCCAACGACGCCGCCATCGCCCAGACGGTGGTGGAAGCGAAGACCGAGTTAGAAAAAATCCGCGAGCAAGTGCAGAACGTCGAGTGACCGGATAGGAGTGCACAATCGAGGACCGGACCCACGGAGAGAAGCTTCAATGGGACCGCGCCTTTGACGGCGCGGAAATGCGAGATTCCTTTGTGCATACTTTGGAGCAATCCCTCGAAGGAGTGTGGGTGATCGCGAATGAGATGCCCTTGGTGAGACATCGTAAAGCGCGCTTGTGCAAGGAACGGCGGACTCAGATCCGCCGAAGCCCATGGGCAGCCAATGAGTCGTGGCCTTCCCTCATTCCAGTGTCATCTCATGGGCTTGAGCGAATCGGAGTCCGCTCCTCCTGAGTCTTGCGGGTGGCGAAATCGAAGTCCGACAGCTCGTCGGTTTTCAACATGCCCGAAAAGGCCGCAATGTAATGCGCGGCGGCTTGGCCTTCCCAACCGCGCAGGATAAGGGTGCGCTGGACGGTGATTTTTGCGTGGATCAACGGCACGGTGAAGCGGGTGCGATGCAGTGGATCCGCAGCGGCTGCGCGATACTGACAGCATTGGGTCCGCGCCCGCGCTTGGTTTCTATGGGGATGGCCTCTCCGCCTTCTAGATCGCAAGAAACCAAGTCTAGCTTGCCCATCAGGCCGAGGTCATCCGCCGCCAGCGAGACACTGCGGGCGATTTCCGGCGACGCGGCGTGGCCATGAATACCGTGCTGGTGGAAGCCTTGGAAAAAGGACTCGGACTCGATGGTGAAAAGCGTTCCAATGGCCTCGAGCGCTTTGCCGGAGCCTCCGACTTCGGTCCCGGCTGGGATGCCCATCTGGAAGAACTCCGGCGGTGAATCCCGAAGACTCAGACATCCTGACCTACCCCCCGATCCCTGCGGATTTGCAGACAGGCGCGAGGAAACCAAATGATCCCAAACTGGTAATTCCTGCAATCGTCT
>JAYVEJ010000741.1:0-2898 GCA_043748885.1 Luteolibacter sp.
CGCCGCCGCCTCGTCATCGCGAGATTGTAGAAACCACCCCGGCGTGACCACTTGCGGCGTGAGCAAGGCACCCGCCGCCTCAGCCAGCGCTTCCCGCAAGCGTCGTCCGCTTTGGGCGGTGGGCGTCACCACTAACAGGCCCGGAAGTTCATCGCGGCGCTCTAGCAGCCACGTCACCGCCGGGGTCAAAAACGGTTGGTTCCATCCTAGAAATACACGCTCCACCATGGGCGGCAGCATTGGTCGGAGTCTATCCGGTGGGAATCAAAATTTGTCGGAGCCGGAATCTCTCGACACAAAAAAACGAGTGCCGCGTGGCACTCGTTTCTCACCCTAGTTTGCGGAACCTGGAAAATTACTCAGCAGTCTCGGAACGATCCACTGCGGTGCCGCTGGTGTAGCGCCAGCGGATTTTGTTGCGCTTCGAGGCGGAACGCAGCTTGCGTTGCTTGCGCTCAGTCGGCGTCTCAAACGCGCGGCGGCGGCGCATTTCTTCGAGGATTCCCTCGGTATCAAGCTTGGTCTTGAGGCGCTTGAGAGCCCGGTCAACAGGCTCGCCTTTCTTCATGATCACTCCACGCATGCGATGATTTTTGGTTGGTTGGTTTGGTTCCGCAGTTTATTCCGGGGCGCGGTAGATGCGGGATCGACTCCGCTTTGTCAACACACAACCCGCCGGGTATTTCAAAAAAAGGGGGGCTTGCCATGGGTCGCAATTTGGCTTATCGAACGCCGTCCTTCGGTTATCGGTGCGCAATTGCTCCGAACGTCCGGTTAAACATCCGGCTGCCGTTGGTTTCATTACCAAAAAATCATGCACCGTATTCCCTTCGATCGGGTGAACTGGATCACCAGCTCATTCCTCATCGGCACCGCCATCACCGCCCTCATCGGGGTGCCCATCTATCTGTTCAAAGTCGGCATCGACTGGTTCCAGTTTGCGATGTTCTTCTTTTACCTAACGGCCACGATGATGAGCATCACCGTCGGCTATCACCGGCTGTTCTCGCACTTGTCGTTCAAGGCGAAAATGCCAGTCAAGCTCTTCACTCTGGTGTTCGGCGCCTGCGCGTTTGAAAATTCCTGCCTCAACTGGGCCTCCGACCACCGCCTCCACCACAAGCACGTCGATCACGACGAGGACCCCTACGACATTTCCAAAGGCTTCTTCTGGGCGCACATCGGCTGGCTGCTTTTTAAACTCAATCCCGAGCCGTCGATGGACAACGTCAATGACCTCCGCAAGGACAAGCTCGTCATGTGGCAGCACAAGTATGTCCACTGGATCGGCTTCGTCGTCGGCGTCATCATCCCGGTCGCTCTCGGCTATGTTTGGAATCTGTCGATGGGCATGAACCCGTGGACCGGTGCGCTCGGTGGGTTTCTCATCGCCGGCGTCTGCCGCATCGTCGTCGCCCAGCATTGCACGTTTTTCATCAACTCGTTCTGTCACATGTTAGGCCGTCAGCCCTACTCCACCAGCCACAGTGCCCGCGACAGCGCGGTGATGGCGTTCTTCACCTTTGGCGAGGGCTATCATAACTATCACCACGAGTTCCAACACGACTACCGCAACGGCGTGAAGCCATGGCAGTGGGACCCTAGCAAGTGGACCATCTGGAGCCTCTCCAAGCTCGGCCTCGTCGATGGTCTCCGCCGCGTGCCAGACGGTCGCATCCTTCTAGCGGAAATGGGTGAAGCCCGCCGCAAGGCCCAGCAGCACCTCGCCGAAATGCGTGAGCAACCTCACACCGCCGCCCACCGTGCTGCCGATGCCCTGCACGAACTCGTCGAAAAACTATCCGCCAACTATCATGAGCTGGAAAAAGCCGTCGCCGACCGCGTCCAGCTTTCCCGCGAGAAGCTCAACGCCTGGCAGCAGGAAACCCGCAGCCTGATGCGCGAATTCCGCCGCACCCGCGCCGCCGTTTCCGCCTGATCGGTTTTTCCTAACGTCACCCACGCCCCGCGACTGCAAAGTCACGGGGCGTTTTTTATGTCATCAAACGGACCGCGAAATTTATTTCGCCTGCGATTTCAGCCAGATCGATCAATTCACCCCACGAATCCGGAACTCGCGCCTTGTCCTAACAGTCACCTCGTCCTAGAGACTAACAGTAGAAATGGCCGCGAAACCCAAAGATGCTTCCGATGCAAAGCCCACCACCCTCGCCATCAGCACCGATTACCGGCAGTTTATCGAGGAGCTGAAGTCACGGGTAACTTCCGCCCGCATCTCAGCGGCACGGGCCATTACCCGTGAGGCGATTCTGCTCTACTGGGACATCGGCTGCGCAATCGTTGAAAAGCAGAAGGACCATGGCTGGGGGGATTCGGTGGTGGGGATCGTTGCTGCGGACTTGCAGCGGGCGTTTCCGGAAGCTAAAGGTTTCTCACCGCAAAACATTTGGCGGATGCAGCAGCTCTATCTCATTCATAATCAGCAAGAATTTCTCTCACAGGTTGTGAGAGAAATGGAGAGAGAAGGCAAGCAGACTCCTGCTGGCGAGAATCTCTCACAGTTTGTGAGAGAATTGGTTTCCACCGTGCCGTGGGGCCATCACGCCAACGCACTTCTCCGTGTGAGCGACCCCGCCGCCCGCCTTTGGTATCTCCGCGCCACCGCCCGTTTCGGCTGGTCGCGCAATGTGCTGCTAAACCAAATCAAAGCCGGTGCCTACGAACGTGCCGTCACAGAGAAGAAGACGCACAATTTCGATCTCGCCCTGCCGGAACATTTCGCCGAGCAGGCCGACGAGATGCTCAAGAGTTTTTTCTATCTGAACCTGCTCAACGACAAGGAGCGCGGCCCCGGCGACCAACCCTCCATCGGCATTATCCTCTGCGCGGAGAAGGACGACGTGGAAGTCGAGTATGCTCTCCGCACCAAAGCCAACC
>JAYVEJ010000742.1:0-7631 GCA_043748885.1 Luteolibacter sp.
CGCCCTCGACGACGCCGATTTCCGCTCCCCCTACGGCCGCGAACTCTCGAAAATCCTCCGCCACGGCGTCGGCATCCACCACGCCGGCCTGCTGCCGAAATACCGCTTGTTAGTCGAAAAACTCACCGCCCGCGGCCTGCTCAAAGTCGTCTGCGGCACCGACACCCTCGGGGTTGCCGCACTCCTCAATCGGTGCCGGGCACCGTTATGCGGTACAAAAATCGAGTCTCTGGTCAAACTGAGAGCCATGACATTAAATGATCACACCTAACATATGACTATCCGACGGCGGTGCATAAGGGCTGCAATGGTTTCAACCCCACAATGGTTTTACAAGCAATTGATCCATTAACTCACCGACCTGATCAGAGATCATTCTGACGGCTTCGTCAGAAAGCTCCTCGACACCACCTGGGGTAAGCCAAAATTTTTGGTAAGCCTTATCCACAAATATTCCGGCCAATTCAGACCGCAAGCGCAGCGGGATGGATTGCAGAACAAGTTGGAACCGCATTTCGTCCTCAGAAGGATGCCTAATCATGCGCACGTTCGTTAGCCAGTTAGATAGTCTAGCGTAACGACATCCTGCTAGCGTTCGTTCGAGTTCTGTGCGGTGGTGAGGTTCATACAGCGGCCATCTCTTCTGAGTCCGAACTATATACTTTTTGTATAACTCCTGCGTGCGCACCGAGGCTTGATCTAGATCGACAACTAGGATAGACACAGCGCAGGGATAAAGATAGCTTTCGAGTACATAGACGTAGGCACGGTCTCTGTCGGTAACGCGGTCGGTGCCCGTGTATTTACCAAATCCAAGAACCTGATCCAGCATTGTGTAGTAGTTGCTCCGACCTGCAGCCGAGTAACCGGCGTGAGCTTCAAAAACAACCCATTCCGTTGGTACCTTTATCAACGGTTTCGCTTGGTTCAATACCTCGACGTGTGTTGTATTCAATTGTTGCGGCGGTAACATCACTGCGGCTTCAGCAAGCGGCATCTTTTGTTCGTCGAGAATTTCGTCACCAAGTCGGTCATAAAATTCAACTCTATCGTTAGATCTTTTTAAGGCGAAGTATTCAAATCGTTCAGCCTTGACAAAAATCTTCATTTGCTCAAGCAGATTTCCAAGGCTATCTCGATAGATGGTTACGTCAGGAGTTTCTTGGTGCTTCGTGATGGCCTGCAGAGAGTGGAGTCCTTGCACAAACAGAGAAGAGCGGTATGGTTTTTTTGGGGTGAGCATGGGAATTAGAGTGATTCGGAGAACTCAATGTCTGTATTAAACAGCTCAGCCAGCCTTCGGGCATCATTTTCTGACAGAATAGTTCTCGCATTAGCGATGCCTTCAATGGAATTGAAGTTGGAAATCGCATTCTGCAAGGTTCGCCCGAGGGCTAATGCCAGCTCACTCATTACGACAGGCTGTTTGACCATAATTCGCGTTCGAGATGATGCGAGAATAGGTTGTGGAGGGCATTTGGTCGTTGGCCGGTCGGGGGGGCGATGTCTGCGTTTGTGGCTGTTTGGGTAGCGTCCCGATTGGGGAAGTTTTTTCAACAACAGGCGTCGCAGATACCGGTCGGCCTGTCCCGGCGGGTGTTCTGGCAGCTCGTGGGCGCCGTTCAAAGTCCTCAAGAAGGTCATGGATATTTTTAGTGGCAGGTTTAGCAGGCACGGGTATCGCAGAAAACGCTTTCTGCTCTGACTGTGGAGCAATCTTGATGCCTTGAGAAGGATCGACTGATGGCACGCCTGGCATTTGATCCGGTTCGCCTGCGACGGCGTTTTCCTGCATATCATCAAAGACCGCAATCTTCCTGGATACAGCAGTTTTCTGCACTGTAAACCGCCACTCTTTACTTCCAGAATCAGTAGGATCAGTACTGAGTGATAACGCGCCGATTAGTCTGTCTAACTCATGCTTGATACTTTTCACGTTTTCCGTTTCAGAAACATCACAGACGAAATAAAGGAATGCTGTGGCCCGGCTGGCGCAGATATAAACTTGCCGACGGAAGCTCCACATTCGTCTTTCCTCTTTGGTAATAAAACCACCCGCGCGGGCCGACAGGGAACCATCATCCATGTAGTCAGGAAATCCCTCAATGACGACAATCGAGAACTCCTGTCCCTTGACATATTTGTCCACTAGCGCGGACGATTCCGAGCTGCAAAAATTATGATAGGTGAAGCAGTGGAGTTGTTCGTAATTGAAGTCTGGATCTTCCTTCGAGAAGCGAACCCACAATACCTCTGAGCTTGTTAGGTTCTGTTGGACTAGATGAGTATAAATCGCAGAGCAGGAGCGAAATCTCCCCACATTGTGCGACCAGAGATTGGCGGGGTGGGAGTCGTCCTTCAGTCTCACCGAAAGCTGGGTGCTGTCGCTGGTAGCAGAGGCCTCGAATCCGAGCAGGTCCTTAAACTCTTTCTCTGTGGGAATGACCTTCACTCCGTCCTTGGAAAACCAGCGGAACATCAAGCCGACAGCGGCTGCATATACAGAGAATGGATTGCGGTAATTGCGACGCAAGAACTTTGAGTGGCCCTGAAACGACAAGCCTTTGATAATGGTCGCTTTTGAATCAGACAGTCGGATCTTCTGGTGTCGGTCACAGGCAAGGAGGAGATAGTGCTCTTCCGATGATTTGTGCCATTTACGAACGATTTCCTGCCCGACATCCGTAAGATCATGGGATTCATCAATCACTAGAATATTGCAACCATTGGGAACGCCTTTCTCGTCCATCCAAACATCAAAGCGCGGTTTGAGGAAGTTGAGTTCGTCATTTGAGTCTTCATTCAACAAGTGCCGCACAAAAGTCGCGTATAAAGACTCGAGAACACTTTTCTGCTTAGGCTTCATCGCGAACACGCAAATGTTTCGCTGAGTCTTGGGTTTGAGTCCCAGTTCGTTGGATCTCGGCTCATATGAGGCAAGAGTGATGCTCCCGTCGTCCGTTGTCTCCAGTTTGTGATCACATGCAAAGACAGACGTTGAATAAGCCAGTAGCACGCTCTTCCCCATGCCAGCGGTGCCGTTGATGACCCAGCGACTTTTGGATGGAGCAAAAATCTTGTAAAGCTCGTGGTCGATGTCCCGTTTGCACCGGTTAATGTAAGGAATCGCGTTACGAAGTTCCGGGTGCCCTAGCGTGTTCAGAGGAATGCCCAGACGGAGTAGCGTCATATACTCTGACTGCGCAATGCGGAGGAACTGGGGAACTTCTTCGTTACTACCGGTGGCATTTTTCATTGCCTCAATGACTCCGGGCAAAGCTCCATAGGAGCACATTTCGAGGGTGATCGTCCCGAAGGATTGCGGCTTCACTTTGGGCGTATTGGGATCACCGCACACGAGAAGTGCATGGACTTTCATCTCCACATTCCGCCCAAGTGGTCGGAGGTAACGCAGGATTGTTTCGGAGTGACTGACCAATTGCTCCCGTGCATCTCTTGGGCTCTTCTGGCCGGGTGCTTTGTCCTTTCGGAAATATCGCCATTCGTCGCCATCGAGCGTAATCGTGGGCAATTTCGCCTCCACGATGACAATGGTGTCCACTTCGTTCCGGCGGTAGTGAAACAAGTTGTCGATTTCGTAGGCGCGTGAGTTTACCCGCTTCTCGCCTTCAACTGTATCATCCTCGGTGCGGAACTGATCCGGTCGAAACAGCGCCACATTGCCAAGGACGCAAAAGGGGAGCTCTGTCGAAAGACCTTCGTGAACCAGTTGCTCGAAATTGGCACCATTCAACGATTCCTTTTCCCGCAAGGAATCGATTTGTTTAATCTGCTGCATCATGTTCATTCAAAGCCCTCCCACATGAGTTTCGGATATTCCCCGATATGAATTTTTTCTAAAATATCGATCATAAATTGGGTGATGAATGGGGTCGTAGCTCACGGATTAACATCAAGCAGGTGCGAAGCGCAGTTCCACTTTCCGGCCGAGAGCGGCGGCAGCTTTTCCGAGGCTGGCCACAGTGAGTGAGGGGTTTGAGGGATCGAGCATCCGGTCCAGCGATGCCCGGCTGGTTTTCATGCGCGAGGCCAGTTCGGTCTTGGTGACGTGTTCCTGCTCGAGGATCTGCTGGAGTTGGAGGGATACCACCCGCTTGAGGGCCAGCACTTCCACTTCGGGAAGGATGCCTTCTCCGGCGAGGAATTCGCGGAAGTCGTTGCCACGGTGGGCGTTTTGAGATACTTTTGTTTTCATCGGTTTATTGAGTTGATTTGAGATAGAGCGATTGGCGTTTGCGGGCGAGATCGAGTTCCTGTTTTGGCGCGGTCCGGGACTTTTTGACGATGCCATGTAAAAGAATGATTTCCTCGTTCACGATGATGAAAAAGACCCGGGCGATCCGATCTCCGAGGGAAGATCGCACTTCCCAAAGTCCACCGCCTAATGAATCGACCAACGGCTTGCCCACCGGCCAGACCCACTGGACGGCGAGAATGTCGGCACCAATGGATTTCCTGTCATCGGTTGTCAGCTTGAGCAGCCATTCCCGCAACGGCTCGTTCCCTGTCTCCGTGCGGAAGAAAATGACGCGCAGTGGGCGAGGAGCTGGCTTGGCCATGGGAGCACCGTATCAAAAAAGATACTCGCGTCAACTGGCATTTCCCTTCACCCCCCCCAAAAAAACTTTGCGCCCCTCCGCGCCCTTTGCGCCTTTGCGGTAAACTCTTCCCCCGCCACAATCCCCGCATGTCCGCCCCGCTCAGCCGCAAAAACCTCCCCGAAAACCCATCCCCGGACGACATCCTCAACGCCTTCCTCGATTACCTCACCGCCACCGGCACCGAGCCCTACGATCACCAGGAAGAAGCCATCCTCGAACTCTTCGCCGGCAACAACGTCATCCTCAATACCCCCACCGGCTCCGGGAAATCGCTCGTCGCCCTCGCCCTCCAGTTCAAATCCCTCTGCCAAGGCCGCCGCTCGTACTACACCGTCCCGATCAAGGCGCTCGCCAACGAGAAATTCCTATCGCTCTGCCACGTCCTCGGCCCGGAAAACGTCGGCATGATCACTGGCGACGCCACCGTCAACCACGAAGCCCCGGTCATCTGCTGCACCGCCGAAATCCTCGCCAACATCGCCCTGCGCGACGGCGCGCACGCCCCCGTGGACGACGTCATCATGGACGAGTTCCACTACTACTCCGACCACTCGCGCGGCGCCGCCTGGCAAATCCCGCTGCTCACATTGCCCCGCGCCCGCTTCCTCTTGATGTCCGCCACCCTCGGCGATTCGGCGTTTTTCTCCAAACAACTCACCGCGCTAACAGGCGCGCCCACCACCCTCGTCCAGTCCGACCAACGCCCCGTCCCGCTCGAGTTCGAATACTCCACCACCCAGCTTCAGGAAAAAGTCGCCGAGCTCAACGAACAAGGCCGCTCCCCCGTCTATCTCGTCCACTTCACCCAGAACGCCTGCGCCGACACCGCCCGCGACCTGCTCTCCACCAACTTCTGCACCAAGGAGGAAAAACACGCCATTGCCCGCGCCCTCGACGACGCCGATTTCCGCTCCCCCTACGGTCGCGAACTCTCGAAAATCCTCCGCCACGGCGTCGGCATCCACCACGCCGGCCTGCTGCCAAAATACCGTTTGTTAGTCGAAAAACTCACCGCCCGCGGCCTGCTCAAAGTCGTCTGCGGCACCGACACCCTCGGCGTCGGCGTCAATGTCCCGATCCGCACCGTCATGCTAACAGGTTTGTGCAAATACGATGGCCGCAGCACCAAGATCCTGGCAGTCCGCGACTTCCGCCAGATCGTCGGTCGTGCGGGTCGCCGTGGTTTCGACACCGTCGGCTACGTCGTCGCCCAAGCTCCCGAACATATCATCGAGAACCTCCGCCTCGCTGCCAAAGCCACCGCGAACAAAAAGAAGTCCTTCGAAAAACGCAAACCGCCGGAAAAAGGCTTCGTCCACTGGGACGAGCAAACCTACGCCAAACTCCAGACCGCCCCGCCCGAGCCGCTTGTTTCCAGCTTCTCCGTCCACCACCACACCCTCCTCAACGTCCTCTCCCGCACCACCGAGGACGGCTGCGCCGCGTTGAAAAAGATCATCGACGACAGCCACGAGCCTCCCTCCAAAAAGAAAGCCCTCAAGAAGCACGCTTTCAAACTCTTCCGTGGACTCATCGGAGCGAAGATCCTCCACATCATCCCGCCCGCCAAACGCAGCGGCCCGCAAAAAGTCGTCGTCGATGTCTCGCTGCCCGAGGATTTCTCCATCAACCACGCCCTCAGTCTCTACCTGCTAGATGCAATCCCGCAGCTCGACCAGGAAGCCGAAGACTACGCCTTCAACGTCATCTCCCTCATCGAGTCCATCCTAGAAAACCCCGACATCGTCCTCCGCAAACAGGTCGATCTGTTAAAATCCGAACTGATGGCCCGGCTCAAGGACGAGGGCATGGAATTCGACGACCGCATCGCCCTGCTCGACCAGGTCGAACACCCGAAACCCGGCGCCGAATTCATCTACACCACCTTCAACGCCTTCAAACTCCGCCACCCCTACCTCGGCAGCGAAAACGTCAAACCCAAGACCGTCGCCCGCGAGATGATCGAAAACTACCAATCCTTCGAAGACTACGTCAAAACCTACAAGTTAGAGCGTGCCGAAGCCGTCCTCCTCCGCCACCTCGGCGAGGTGTACAAAGTCCTCGCCCAAACCGTCCCCGACACCGCCAAAACCGAGCACCTCCACGAAGCCGAGTCTTTCCTCGAACTCATCGTCCGCCACACCGACTCCAGCCTGCTAGACGAATGGCAAGCCCTGAAAGAAGGGAGCACAGGCATCCTGCCTGTTTCTTCATCTTCAACTCCAGATTCCCAAATCGCCGAGTTCAAAAAGAAAATCCCCTACACCCGCGACAAACAGGCCTTCACCCGCCACCTCCGCAACCACGTCCTCACCCTCGTCACTGCGCTTTCCCGCTACGACACCGAGGCCGCCCTCAGCCTCATCGCCCACCACGATTCGGACGGCAAACTCTGGTCCAACGAGCGCCTGCTCCAACAGCTCAACAGCTACCACGCCGCCCGCCACCAGATCCGCCTTGATCCCGAAGCCCGCAACGCCCGCCACACCCACCTCTCCGAAGACGGCCTCACCATCCACCAAACCCTCATCGACCCCGACGACCTCAACGACTGGTCGCTCCATCTCACTCTTGATCCCGAGAAATCCAACGAAGCCAGAACCCCCGTCCTCCACCTCGAATCCATCGCCCCGATCTGATAGAGGGGTGTCTAGCACCACCATCATGCGCTGGGTTTCCTCAGCTCTGCACGGACTTCTTCGATGATCTCATTCAGTCGCGCGAATTTTCCCTCCGCCCAATCCGGGGTGAATCCCTCACGACCTACCAAACCCTCATCGCCCCCCGGACGACCTCAGCGGCTGGTGGCACCACCTCACCCTTAACCCAGCAAAATATATCCGTGTCACCCATGGCACGGGGGTTCTAGGCTCCGCCCATGCCGTTCAGCAACTTCGGACTTGGGAATGAAATTCTCCGCGCGATTCAGAAAGCAGGATACGTCCGCCCGACGCCGGTGCAGGCGGCGGCGATTCCCAAGGTGATGCAGGGAAATGACGTGATCGCCAT
>JAYVEJ010000743.1:0-2892 GCA_043748885.1 Luteolibacter sp.
CACGACATCGGGAAAATCACTCCCGGATTTTTGAGGAAATGCCCGTTGAGTCTTTTTTCGAAAATCAATGGCAGTCAGAATTCCTGCGGAAATCACGCGCTGGTGAGTCAGGCGTTTCTCGCCTCGCTGCTAGAAATGCAGGACGAGCGGAAAATTCCTCGGGCGTGGGGACTCGCGGCGGGTGGCCACCACGGCAGCTACCCGACGGGAAATGTCCGCAATAATCTCAGGCGTTTGGAACTCGATCTGCCGTGGCCGGACCCTTTCCGCCGCGAACTTCTGGCAGAACTCGTCGAAAATTTCGGGCCGCTTCCTACTGACACTATAAAGATCGGCTCACGCATCCATTGGCTCACGGGCTTTGTTACGTTTTGCGATTGGATCGGCTCTAACACCGACTGGTTTCCGTTGTATCCCGAAGTGCCGCTGCGCAATCATTTCACCCCAGAATCGGCCCGCGCAGGGGCGGCAGCGGCGCTGGAGAGGATTGGTTGGCATCGGCGGGCGGTGGCTCCGGGACTTGCGTTTTCCCAACTGTTTACCATTTCGAAAACGGAAGAATTCAAGCCCCGCCCGCTTCAGGAAATGTTGATTCAGCTCACCGATGGCCCCGGTCTCTACATCGTCGAGGCTCCGATGGGCATGGGGAAAACCGAAGCCGCGCTGGCTGCTGCCTACCGCCGCTGGACCGAGGGCGACGAACGAGGACTCTACTTCGCGCTGCCCACCCAGCTCACCAGCAATCGCATCCACCGGCGGGTCGCGGAATTTCTGGACCATGTCATTGCGGATACCACCATCCAGACTCTCGCCCACGGAAATGCGTGGCTCAGTGAGGAACGCGTCCGCAGTTTTTCTCCTGCAAACACAGCCTCGGGCGATGCCGATGCCACCGAGGCGTGCCGCTGGTTCACCTCTAGCAGGAAGCCGCTGCTCGCGCCATTCGGCACCGGCACCATCGACCAAGTGCTCATGGCCTGCATTGCCGCGAAGCATTCCGCGCTGCGGCTCTTCGCGCTCTCCGGTAAGGTCGTCGTGATCGATGAAGTGCATTCCTACGATCCCTATACCTCCGCGTTGGTGGATCAACTGATCCGCTGGCTGCTGGAAGTCGGTTGCAGCGTCATCGTTCTATCAGCCACTCTCACCGCCAAGCGCCGCCGCGAAATGATCGAAAAAGCCGGCGCGGCGGAACCGTTTCCCCCGCCTAACGACTATCCACTCATCACCAAGGTGGTCGGTGGAAACGCCACTCACCATGCCGTGAACGATCCTTCGATCCGTGAAACTACGGTGCATCTAACGCACCTCGACGCCGAGGACTCTAACTTCATCGAGAACGTCGCCCGCGCCGCCGAGGCGGGAGCTTGTGTATTGGTCATCCGCAACACCGTCGCCGCTGCCCAGCTAACCTATCGCGCGGTTAAAGCCGCACTCCGCAGCGACGCGATTCCGGTCGGCTTGCTGCATAGCCGTTTCCCGCATTTCCAGCGTGAGGAAAACGAAGCCTTGTGGCTGGACCGGCTTGGGAAAAACTCAGCGAACCGTCCTGCGGGCTGCGTCCTCGTGGCCACCCAAGTCGTCGAGCAATCTGTCGATATCGACGCCGATCTTCTCATCACCGACCTCGCTCCTACTGATCTGTTGCTCCAACGGTTAGGCCGCCTTCATCGCCATTCGCGTCCGCGTCCGACTGGGTATGAAACTGCCGTCTGCTGGGTTCTTCAGCCAGTCGTCGATTGGTCCGTTGCACCGCAGTTGATCAAGGATGCGATTGGTCCATCGGCCTACGTCTATCCGCCCATCTCCCTCTACTTTGCTCAGGAAATCTGGAAACGGCGTGAATCTATCACTCTACCCAGAGAGATCCGCGAGCTGCTGGAAAGTCCGGCCACGCTCATGGATTCACTACCCGCTGGAGCGGCGAAGCTCGCCGAGGAACTCGCCAAGGAAACTGGAGACATGCTCAGCAGTGCCAGCTACCAAGGGCCATTTTTACAACCCAATCTTCCCGATACCGAAGGCGCACAAACCCGCTGGAATATGCAGCCTACGGTGCTGCTGGTCTTGCTTTCTGAGCCGCCGCGCACGCAGGGATATGAAACCCTCGTCAGCCCGCACCACGGCCAACCACAAACCGTGATTTCAGGCCGATTCAACTACGACCTCGCCAAGCTCCTTCACGAAAACGCCGTCCGCATTCCCGCCTATCTCGTCCGCCCCGCCAGCGGGAAACAGCCGGACTGGCTCAAGGAACACATGAGCGACTCCGTCATCGCCCTCTGCCCGGCGCACTCGATCAAGCTCGATGTCATCGGCGGCGAAGAGCTGTCTCACCAGCTTTTCTATCATCCCGAGCAAGGGATCAGTTACGAGAAAATCTCCGGGCGACCCGCTGTCTATCAAGATGCCGACGAATTTGATTCTTGGTTCTAACTCAATCTCTAACTTCACCCCAATGACCACTTTCAACCTCATCTCAGATCCTTGGATTCTCGTCCGCTGGATCGACGGTCGCTCGACCTCCGTCGGACTCCACGAGCTGTTCACCAGCGCCTCCCAGATCGCGGATCTCGCCGTCCCGCCGCATGAGCGGATTTCTATCCTGCGGCTCCTCATCTGCATCACCCAGTCCACCCTCGGCGCGCCGGAAACCAGGGACGATTGGGCTGGCTGGGGCGGTGATCTCGAATCCGCCACGGCGACTTCCCTCACGAAATGGAAGGCGCATTTCAACCTGATGGGTGACGGCGAGCGGTTCCTCCAGTCGCCGATCAAGGACGACAAAGACTACCCCGCCGCGCAGATCGTTTTTCATTTCGCCACGGGTAATACACCCACGCTGTTGGATCACGAAGGTGACGAGGATCGCAAACTCTCACCCGCCTTCCT
>JAYVEJ010000744.1:0-7609 GCA_043748885.1 Luteolibacter sp.
CTCACCTACCTCACGGACCTTTCGACCCTCAAGCCTCTGGGTGATGCTCCCATCGCTTATCGGCATTGTGTTTACTACTATTCCAAACAGCAAACCAAGTAGAGGAAGACGGTGTAGGGGGTCACTTTTTCGTCTGGAGCCTTCGTTTGCTAGATTGTGTTGATCTGCGAGGCCGTAGCCGAAACAAGCCGTCGAAATCGAGGCGGACTACGCTTGATGTGATGTCACCGAGTGATTCCCGCAGATAATGTGCGATTGAATGGCGTGTGGTGGGTCGCCATCTATGGCTTGTTCGGCGGTTGGGTTCTGCTGCTGTCTGTGGAAGGCAATCAGAAATTCAACGCAGGACAATGGAAGCCATCCGCGCTTCGCCTGAAGGATCTCGAAATCCACGAAGGCCGAACCTACGACAAAAACCTCAGCCTCCTTTTTGGCCCTGATTGTGGCAGTTTTTACACCAGCAAAGCCCCCTGTGCATACTCTGAGGAAATACACATCCGCGTGCTCCGTTGCCTCAAAGCCCCTCCCGTATAGAGCAGTTGATTTAAAGATATTCATTTCTGCCGAACAGTAAGCGCTCAGCTCAAGATACCCGTGACTCAAGAAAGCCGGAACACAATCCGCGCCTTGGTCAGATCGTAGGGAGACATCTCCATTTTCACCTTATCACCCACCACCAGGCGGATGAAACGCTTGCGCATCTTGCCGGAAATGTGGGCGAGCACCTCGTGGCCGCTCTCCAGCTTCACCCGGAACATCGTGCCTGCCAGCACTGAGGAAATTTCGCCGTCCACTTCCACGGCTTTTTCTTCATCGTCCTTGGTGGAACGCTTCGGTGGGCCATAACGATTGCGATTGGAGCGACGGCCGGTGTTCTTTGGGCGAGGAGGCATATAGGAGTGAGATAAAACAAACGGCGGGAAGGAAATTTCCGCCGTGCGGCCTGTCGGTAGCCGATCCTCACCGCGCCATCAATCCCAAAAAACACCCGATTCCTTCATTCCTTCGCTTTTCTGCATCACCCACGCTTGCCAAGCTCTCACTCACCCTTCAGTTTTCGTCCCCTCGCCTGCCCACCGTGGCACTTCCAAAAACCGCACCAACTCCATCGCCATGCCCGAGATCACCGAAAAAGAACTCCCGCCGAACCTTAAGCCGCTTTGGCTCAAAGCGCTCAGCGCCGTTCAAACCACCAATCTTGCTTACGGCATCAGCCTCCTCCAAGCGGTGCTCAAAGACAGCCCCGGCTTCCTAGAAGGCCGTAAAATGCTCCGCAAGTGCGAACTCCAACTCGCCGGCGGAGCCAAGAAAAAAGCCGGCCTCTTCGGCATGCAAACCGGCGGCATGGGCGTCATGAAACTGGTCAGCCACGCCAAAAAAGATCCCGCCGGCACCCTCCCGCTGATCGAGAAGGAACTCGAAAAAGACCCTTTTAACGATCAAGCCAACGACCTCCTCTTCGACACCTGCCTCAAGCTTGAGCTTTTCGAAACCGCCGCTTTCGCCCTCGAAACCGTCCGCAAAGGCAGCCCGGAAAACGCCAAACTCCTCCACAAACTCGCCGAGTTCTACATCACTCGCGAGCAGCCGATGCTCGCCTCAGAAGTTTATAACGACATCATCAAGCATCACCCCACCGACGGCCCCGCGATCAAAGGCTCCAAGGACGCCTCCGCCCGCGCCTCCATGCAAAAGCAGAAGTGGGATGAAAACGCCGACATGCGTTCCCTCATGCGCAACTCCGCAGAAAACGAGGAACTCGAAAAAGCCGCCCGCACCGGCCTCACCAAAGAGCAACTCGAAGATCGCCGCGACAAAGTCATCGAGAAATACAACCTCGATCCCAACCACCTCGCCACCGTCAAGGATCTCGCCGGTCTCTACGAACAACTCGAAGACTGGCATAACGCCCACACCTTCTACAGTTGGGCCCACTCGCTCAGCAATGGCGACGTCGCCCTCGCCACCAAGGCCGGCACCATGAAAGACCGCGCCCTCGAGACCGACCTCAAAACCCTCGAAGCCGGTGTCGCCGCCGACCCGACCAACACCGACCTCCGGGCCGCGCTCGACGCCCGCCGCGCGGACCGCATCGCCGAGCAAGTCGAGGAAGCCCAGAAACGCGTCGAACAAAACCCGACCGATCCGCAGCTCCGTTTCGAACTCGGCACCGCCCTCTACAATTCCGGCGATCACAGCGCCGCCATTCCCCATCTCCAACAGGCGACGCGCAACCCACACATCCGCACCAAGGTGTTGCTATTGTTAGGCCGCACCTTCCGCGCCAAGGGCATGTTCGACATTTCCATCAAACAACTCTCAGACGCCCTCGCCGACCTCGTCGCCATGGACAACACCAAGAAGGAAATCCTCTACGAAAAAGGCCTCATCCACACCGAGATGGGTGACAAAGTCGCCGCCCTCGATTGCTTCAAACAAATCTACGAGGTTGATTACGGCTACCGCGACGTCGCCACCCGCGTGGAGTCTTCCTATACCTAATCGCCCACTAACATTACTTACTAACACGCCGCCCCTTCGCAAGATCGGGCGGCGTTTTTTATCGAGTCGCCCTGTGGCGTTTTCACGCTGCTAGGGATCCTCGGTGGTTTTAGCTCCATAGATCCGCCCACGGCACGCTCTGAAACTTCGGTGATACCTGGAGCCAACTTACGAAGATGATCGCCACTCCGGCGACTGATCCCATACTTGTCGCGCAATAGAAAAACCGGAACCCGTCATCATTTCCCCTGAAGCCATTGCCCCCTTGGTTCATGGGTTACGCCATGAAAAAGTCATGCTCGATTCCGATCTGGCGGAGCTTTATGGCGTTCCGACCAAGGTTCTCAACCAAGCTGTGAAGAGGAATGCAGACCGCTTCCCGGCAGATTTCATGTTCCAAATCACGACCGAGGAAATGGGCGCTTTAAGATCACAATCTGTGACCTTAAAAGACAGTGACCACAACTTGAAGTCACAAATTGTGACTTCAAAGTCGGCTCCTACAGGTATGAACCGGTCACAAATTGTGACCGGTTCCCAAAAACATCGTGACCCGCGCTCCCTCCCCTACGCCTTCACCGAGCAGGGCGTCGCTATGTTGTCCAGCGTGCTTCGCTCCCAGCGCGCCGTGGAGGTGAACATCGCCATTATGCGGACCTTCGTTCAGCTTCGGGGGCTGATGGATTCTAACCGCGACCTTGCCCAGAAGATCGGGGAAATGGAGGAGAAATACGACGGCCATTTTTGCGTCGTTTTCGACGCCATTCGCCAGCTCATCAGTCCGCCCGCCGAGCCCTCCCGCGAACTTGGTTTCCACACCATCCCGCCCGCCAAGCCCGCGAAAAAAGCCACCCGCTCTCGCGAGATACCCTGAGCGCTGGTCACTGCTCGCTTATGGCACTCCCAGAAAATTTCGGATCAGCCTGAGGCCGGCCTCTTGGCTTTTTTCCGGGTGAAACTGGCAAGCGAACAGGTTTCCCCGCTCGACGGCACCAGCGAAGGATTGGCTGCCGTGGGTGGTGGTCGCGAGGACGGACGCGGGATCTAACGGCTCGGGGAAATACGAGTGGATGTAGTAGAAATAAGGATCTTCACCGAGACCCTGCCAGACGCGGGTCTCGCCGCGGGTGGCGGTGGCGGAGTTCCAACCCATGTGCGGGATTTTTAGGCCGGGCTCGTCTTGAAAACGGCGGACGCTGCCGGAGATGATGCCGAGGCCGACTGAGTCGGGGGCTTCCTCGCTGGAGTCGAATAGAATCTGATAGCCCACGCAGATACCGAAGTAAGGCTTGTCCGCAGCGATCCAGTCTTTGAGAAACGAAGCAAGGCCGCGTTTTTCGAGGCGCGCCATGGTATCGCCGAACTCGCCTTGGCCGGGCAGTAGCAGGTGGGTGGTGTCGCCCGCTTGCTCGGGGCTGGCGATGATCGTGGGATCTTCACCGAGTGCGCGCAGGGCATTGGCCACACTGCGGAGATTGCCGCCGCCGTAGTCGATGATGCCTACTTTCACAACGCGTCCTTGGTGCTGGGAATGCCGACGACTCGCGGGTCGCGCTCGCACGCGTCGCGCAGGGCGCGGGCGAGTCCTTTGAAAATCGCCTCGGCGATGTGATGGCCATCGCGGCCGTATAACAGCTCGACGTGGATGTTGGCCCGCAAGTTAGAGGCGACGGCGCGGCAGAATTCCTCGACCAAGGTAAAGGGCATGTTAGGCGCTGATGGAGTCCCGGCGGGTGCGCGAAACTCGAGGTGCGGGCGGTTGCTCAGATCGACAACGACGCGGGCCAGCGTTTCATCCATCGGCAAATAACAGCAGCCATAGCGGCGGATGCCTTCTTTGGTGCCTAAAGCTTCGCGCAAACAATCGCCGATGACGATGCCGGTGTCCTCAATGGTGTGATGAAAATCCACCCCGATGTCGCCGACGGTTTTCACATTCAGATCAAACAAACCGTGCTTGGAAAACAGCGTGAGCATGTGATCGAAAAACGGCACGCCGGTATCAATGTTAGAGACGCCGGAGCCGTCAAGGTTGATCGATAGCTCGATGGCGGTCTCGGCGGTCTTGCGGCTGCGGCTGGCGGTGCGGGATGAGGACATGGAAACTTGAAAAAGTATCGGGGCGAGACGCCCCGGCAACGGTCTGGAGCAGGATGCTCCAGCCACTTTTATTTGCGGCCTTTGGCTTCCGCTTCGAGCGGTGCCAGATAGCGCGCGGGGACGAGGGCAGTTTTTGCGGCCGTTAGAGCCACCGTGACAGCGGCGGCATTGCTACCGTTGTGAACCGCGTTGTAGAGGTCGCGGTAGCACTTACCGCCATCGACACCGAGGGTCGTTTTCACCGCAACGAGGCGGGCTTGCTCCAGCTCACCGAAGGTGACGGTGGCATCGAGCGAGGCTTTATTGAACGGGCTGGTGGTGACCCAATTTTGTTTCGCGTCCTTCTCGGCCTTGAAGCGCGCGGCCATCTGAGCGGTTTCTTCTTGGATCGCAGCTTCGGTGACTTTGCGGTCCTCGGAATTCATCTGTTGGAGACCCACGCTGCGCGCTTTCACCCGGGCATCGAAGGTGAGCAAGGACTGCTTGGCTTCCGCCACTTCGTTTTGGATGATCTGCCGGATGAGCGGGGCCAAGGTACCGTAAGAAAGCGTGGTGCGGTAGTCGCGGTCGAACTCGGTAAACGCCCGCAGCGCGGCGAGGAATTGGCTATCATTGATCAAGCGGCGGATTTTCGCCTCCTCGACGCGGGCGTCTAGATCGTAGGCATTCATTTTGTATTCCGCATGCGTGACGATCTTGCCGTTAAATTTGATTCCACCCTCGGCAAGCTGGGTCGCCTCGGACTTGAGCAATTCGAGGATCGCCATGGCTTCCTTCGTCTTGCTGCTGCTGCCGTGGTCCTTCAGGAATTTTTCCACGGCAGCGATCTGGAGCCGATAGTCGTCAGCCGCAAGCAAATCCGCAGTGGGGACCAGTTTCGCGATCGCTTCGAAGGCTTTCAGATCCGGTTGCACGGCGGTTCTTTTGACGACATCTGCTTTCAACACCCGCCGCTCGTCCTTGATGCTTTTGGTGATTTGGACCTCGAGCACATAGGTGTCTCCGACTTCGCTAATGACCTTGGCTTCAAGGTTGGTGCCGTCTTTCAGGGTGAAAGTCTCAGCGTGAGATGCCAGTGTGAGCGACAATAGGCAAAGGGCAGCAAGGACAGGATTCGTTTTCATCATGGGTTATGAGGTAAGTTAACGTCGCCAGCGTTTATGATTTTTTGGGCGAGGGCAAGACCGCTTCTTGTAACGCATCAGGAGTGGCGACGATGCGGGATTGGCCATTGGCAAAAATCACCATCACCGATCCCGCCGGCACCTCTTCCTTGGAGTTCGCGGCCCGCCGCTGGAACATCCGCAGCGACAGCCGCTCGGTGGCGAGCTTCAGCTCAGGGGAAATCCCAGCACCGGCGACGACGGTCACCTTGAACTCGCGGGCCAGCGTCGCTTGCAACAAATCGGTGTGGAGGATCGGCTGAGTCACCGCGTAGCTCGGCAGCGGAGTGGCCAGTTGGCTAAACGTCGCCACCAGCGGTCGCCCACGTTCGGCGAGACGGACCTCCGCGAAGGAAATCAAGCCTGCCGTGGAATCGTCGAACAGCATCACCAGATCGGTGATTGGCAAATCGAGGATGCGCGCGTCATCCGGGCATTCCTTAAGGAAATCGGCATTTGTGAACAATTCCGCAGCGGTGGTCGCCAGATCCTCCGACCAGACGAGCCACTTTTCATCCGAGCTGATCGTCGCGACATCAAGCGCCGCCTGCATCGCCAAGCCATAGAGAAATGCCCGCCCCGCGCCGACCGATTTTGGGGCGGCTTTGGAAAACAGCCGCAACTTGGGACCCTCGGCAAACGCCGCCCGGCCCTTGTCTAACAAAGCAATCGCCTGGTCCCGAAATTTCGCATCGCCGGTGACGCCGAACGCCGCCGCATACGCCGACACCATCCGGAAGGTCGCACCGGCATGGGAAGAATCGTCGCGGGCGACTTTGCCGAGCCGCGCGTTGCGGACATCGAGGAGTTTCTTACGGCTGGCTTCCAAGCGCGGGCCGAAGCTCTCTAACGGTTGCGCCTGCTCGGCGGCGAGCATCGTCAGCGTCTTACCGAGCCCCATGCTGTTGCTCCGGAAAAATTCGCGGCGCGGGTCCACCTCGGAGGGTAAATTTCCCAGCCCTTTCATCCCGGTCGCCTTGATCCACCAAGCGGCGTCTTCCGGCGGCAAGGCTTTCTCGATTTCCTCGACGCTCCACAACCAAGCTGCCGGGTCCGACTCACTTGCCAATCCTGCTGCAAACAGACCTTCTGAGGTGCCGAAGGATTTTTCCGCATACGCGATCAGCCCCAGCGCTTTGTCCAAAACCAACGGATCGCCGTTCGCCCGGTAAACATGCAACAAGGCAAGCGCCGCCCGCCCTTGCGACGTGCAATCCCGATAGAACGACGGCAGCGCCCAGGAATTCCCGCGCCGCGCCGAGAAAACCCCGCCCTCCAGCGGGTCGAACATCGCGCTCGGCAGCAAGTCGTCCATCAGCGCGCGGATGGTTTCTAATGAGCGCGAGCGGATTTCCAGAGGCAAGCCCGGCTGCATCGCCGCCGTCGCTAGCAGGTCGATGGCACCGGAGGGGAACAGCCCGCCAGCTTCGTCAAACGTGCGAAAATCAGGGTCATAAAACGAATTGAGCTGGCGCAAGCTGCGGACCACATCCTCGGCGGGCTGCTGGCTCATGACCTTGGAATTCTTACGCCGGGAAATCCGCTCGCGGCGGGCGGCGTTGTCTGCGGCGCTGTTGACCATCACATAATTCTTATGGTTGTCCGCGTCTTCCGCCCGCATCTGGGAGATCATCGTGTGGGACTGGTTAAACAAATCCGCGACGTTTCCCGCCGAGGATTTGGAAACCGGAATCCAAGCGACCGGACTTCCCTCATCCGTCATCCAGACAAACAACGGCAACTGCAAGCCACGTTTGATTTCGCTGCACAAATCACCCGTTAGAATCCCGATTTCCCGCGAGGCATCGCCGTCGATGAGCACCGGCACATAGTGATCATTGATG
>JAYVEJ010000745.1:0-2882 GCA_043748885.1 Luteolibacter sp.
AATAACAGATGGATGACTTCCCGCAAGCGGCGCTGAGCGATGCCGGAGATATTTTTATAGATGGGAACAATCCGCTCTAAGTGGATGGACGCCTCATCATCATCTCGCAGAATCTCGAACTCGGGGTGGTCGATGATGAGTCGCCCGTTAGAGTCCTTGACCTTTCCATAAATACTCACCTCATGCCCCACGGCCACGAGCTTTTGGATGAATGGCATATTGAACCAGCGACAAGTGATTTTCCCTGAGCCGAATACACCACCCGAGCCGTCCATGATGATCGCTTCATAATACCCGCGACCGGGTCCGAAGTGCTTGAGGGATGCATCAATCACCGTGCCACGGAGACACACGGCATCCGGTGACGCCTGATTGGGGAATGCATCAAATCGCCGCCGGTCCTCGTATCGCTTGGGGAAATGTTCCAGCACCTCCGCCGCTGTGGAGAGTCCCGCAGCCACCAATGCCGCCACATCCCTAGCAGGTAGCAGCGGCAGCGATGCCAATTCGATTCGGGCGGAAAACATAGCGGATTAAACCAGAACTACGACGGCGGTAGATCCGCGAGCTTTTGCAAATAGGTATAACTGTAAATCCCCGTGGAATGGCCATCTCCCCAAAAAAGCTGGATTGCATAGCCGCCGACGGTCTCAAACTTTTGAAGTTCATACGCCTTTGCACCATGTTCGACTCTAGGGCGAATCACGCGACCCATGGCATCCGGTTCTCCTTGGCAGGCCGCGCATGGGCAAGCACGACGTAGCAGTGGAAGTGATAGATAAGCTTCAAATCCGTCGGCAAATGAGAGCGCAAGCTCGTTGCCGATGACGGTGGCGTTTTCCAAGATCAATGTCATGGAGCAGCATTGTCCTTATCCGAGTTCGCCGTCCACCCGATAGGAACGTTTTCCAAAAATCGCGGAACCCACTCGGATATGGGTGGCCCCTTCCTCAATGGCCACTTCGAAATCACCGCTCATCCCCATGCTGAGCGCGGGTAGTTTCACATTAAATTCAATCTCCATGGCATCGCGCAACTTCCTGAGCGAGGCAAACCACGGCCTAGCAGATTCGGCATCAGGGCCGACCGGGGGAATGCACATTAAGCCGATGATTTCCAGTCGTTCCAATGTTAGGAGGCTCTCCATTTCGGCACGCAATCCTTCCGGCCCGAATCCCCCTTTGGATGTTTCATGGCCTATATTGACTTGCAGAAGAACCTTAGGATACAGCCCGAGTTCACGGGCGACTTCATTCGCGAATGACGCGTGCTTGAAGGAATCAACCGCATGAATCACTTCAAAGTTTTGTAACAATTTCCGGATTTTGTTGCGCTGGACCCTGCCAATAAAATGCCAATGCAATGAATTTGGTAGAGCTTCGATTTTCAGCTCGGCCTCTTGGAGCGTGCTCTCGCCGAAATGATATTGGCCTGCCTCGAATGCCTCCCTAACGGACGCCGCCGCAATGGTCTTAGAGACGGCGATGAGTTCGACGGAACTCACATCCCGCCCGGCCCGTCCACAAGCCGCCGCTATCTTCCCGGTAACGGCCAATAGGTTATCTCCCACTTCCGACATCAATGCGCTTCAGAAGAACCTTTGAGAATACCTGCTAACCGCGCATTCTCGGTGAGATCGACGAGATCCTTCACCACCGCTAGCGACTCGCGCTTTACCGGGTCGAGTCCGCTTGGCCACTTGGGAGTTTGGTCGAGTTCGGCCGTTTCATCTTTGGCACGCCGCATGTATTGCCCCCCTTCATCGGCCGGACTGTAGGGTTTCAGTTCCACACTTTTGTCGAGATCTTCGAGGGTGATCTTGTAGAAGCTCAATGCCTTTTTGTCAGCCTCGGTCACCTTTGCAAACCGAGTGCGCCGCTCGGAATTGCGCTCTTTTTGCAAAACATCTGATTCACCGAGTTCCTTTTCACGGGTGGCTTTGTTGAGTGATACTTGGTTTGCCTTCAGCCGCTCTTTTGCTTTCATTACATCTTGGATGACATATGAAAAATCTTTGTCGGTATTGAGGCGTTCGTGACTGAGTTCCTTCAAACGGGGAATGAAAAGTGCTTGAAGATCCAAAGGTTTAAAATCGCCAGCGGGGCGGATCCGATCATGTGGCAAAGGGTGATCCAGAAATGCCTCACCCATATCTAGGGCATCCGCCATGCTTGGAATCACCACATTGGCAGCCACCCCATCCATCTGAGTCGATGATCCAGATGGACGGTAGAATTTCTGAATGGTTACTTTCAAAAAACCGGCCCGATTGCGCGCTGCAAAAAGGGGTAGCATCCGTCCAATGTCCATCGGTTGTTGGACCGTTCCTTTTCCGAAGGTGGATGAATCACCCACAATCACCGCCCGGTTGAAATCCTGAAGGGCACCGGCAAGGATTTCACTCGCGGAAGCACTGCTCTTGTCAGTCATGATAACCATGGGTCCTGTATATAGCGGCTTACCACTATCCGAATCCTTCACCTGAACTTGGCCCAAGGTATTTTTCACCTGAACAGTAGGTCCACTCTCAATAAAGAATCCGGTCATGCGCCGGACTTCTTCTAACGAACCGCCCCCGTTGCCTCGGAGATCGAGCACGAGACCGTCAATCTTTTCTTCGGTCAAACGCTTAAGGATTTTCTCGACATCGATGGAACAGCGAACTTTTCCTTCCTCGAAATCCGCGTAAAAGGAAGGTAAAGTGATGACTCCCAAGCGGCGGGGAGCGCCTTTATCGGATTTCATCTCTATCACATCACCGCTGGCCTGCTCGTCCTTCATCTCCACCTTGCCCCGCTGGATCACGACGATTTTGGTTTCACCCGGTGGCCCGCCGGCGGGTTCCACTTTCAATGCAACAGCCGTGCCTTCCTTGCCGCGGA
>JAYVEJ010000746.1:0-7597 GCA_043748885.1 Luteolibacter sp.
CTGCGGAAAATCGCCGAGTATTGCGCGTTCGACGTGAAGGTCACCAAGTGCGTCCACGAATACGCGCTGGCCCACGGGCTGCTCAAGTATGACGACAAAAGCGGGCGGATCGCCGAGGTCGCGGTGGACTGGAAATAATCACATCCAGCCGATCTGCGCCATGACCTTGGTCACGGTGTAGATGAAGACTAACATCAGCACGACGATGTAAATCTTGGTGGCGAGTTCGATAGAAGTGCGGGTCATGGCGGGGGCGTTCTAGGCGGGCAGGCGATGTTCGCCAAGGGAAATCCTGCGCTGGAAAAGACTGCGGATGTGGGCAGCATTCACGACTGGATTTTCTTCCGATACGCCAGCGGGCTGATGCCGACAGCTTGCTTAAACTGCCGGGAAAACGCCGATTGGTCGGAGTAGCCGCAAGCGAGCGCGATCTGGGCGATGGCCTCGGCGGTGGTTGATAGACGAGTGCAAGCGGCGTCGATGCGGACTTTGACGAGGTATTGCCCGGCGGTTAGATGGAACAATGCCCGGATGCGGCGGTCGAATTGATAGACGGACAGCCCAGCCATTTCGGCGAGAGCCGGCAACCGCAGCGCTTCGTCATAGTGGCGGTGGATGTGGGCGATGGCGCCGGAAAGCGCGGCGAAGTCCGCGGCGTGCTCAGCGGGTAAATGCAGGTCGCGAGAAATCCCGCAGATGCCCACGACTTGGCCGTTTTTCCCGATGACCGGCTCCTTAAAAGTCAGGCACCAGCCACTGCGGCCACCGGGGTAGAGGTGAAGTTCGAGGTGATCCCGGATGGGATTTCCACCGCGCAAAATCTCGCGATCCTGAAGCGCGAACGCCTTCCCTAACGGCGGCGGGAAAAGTTCATCTGCGGTGAGTCCGAGTGCGGCATCCTTGTTCGGCAAGCCGCAGCGGGCGGCGAGCGTGTCGTTCACGGCCATGTAGCGGCCGACCGCGTCTTTGACGAAAAACACGATGTCCGGCACGCCGTCGAAAAGCCGGTCCACCGGCAGTAAGTCGGCGAGCGAGCCGCAGAAGGATTTACGAAGTGAGGCGGTCTTGTGCATTGCCAGTCGCGGCTTGCCTATACGGATTCGGCAGCCCCCGCTAGAGCATTCGCCAAGACCGGGATGCTAAAAATTGTTTCCATTATGAACCAAGCGCCACTTCACGTCATCGACTCGCACACCGAGGGTGAGCCGACCCGGATCGTCATTTCCGGTGGGCCGGAGCTGGGTACGGGAACGATGGCGGAAAAAGCGCTGCGCCTACGCGACGAGCACGGCTGGCTGCGCAGCGCCGTCTGCGACGAGCCGCGCGGCCACGAGGCGATGGTCGGCGGCCTACTCTGCGCACCCAGCGCGCCGGATTGCGTGTGCGGCGTGATTTTTTTCAACAACCTTTCCACGCTCAATATGTGCATCCACGGCACCATCGGCCTGGCCGTGACGTTGGCGCATTTGGGAAAAATCGGCCCCGGCGCGCACCGGATCGACACGCCCGTCGGGGTGGTGGTCGCGACGCTGCGCGACAATGGCTCGGTGGAGGTGGCCAACGTCCCGAGCTACCGGAAAGCCGCCGCCGTCGCGGTCGATGTCCCCGGCTGGGGCACCGTGCGGGGCGACATCGCCTGGAGCGGAAATTGGTTTTTCCTGATCGCGGGGCAGGGTCCAGCGGTGAGTTTTAAAAATCTCGAAGCACTCACGAGTTTCACTTGTCTGGTCCGTGACGAGCTTGGGAAGCAAGGCATCACGGGCGACGACGGCATGGAAATCGACCACATCGAAGTCTTCGGCCCGCCCGCCGATCCCGCTCTAGCAGACAGCCGCAACTTCGTGCTTTGCCCGGGAAAAGCCTATGATCGCTCGCCCTGCGGCACCGGCACCAGCGCCAAGCTCGCCTGCCTTCACGCCGACGGGAAGCTCGCGCCGGGGCAAGTTTGGCGACAAGCCAGCATCCTCGACACTCTTTTCCACGGCAGTGTCGAGGTGCTGCCCGACGGTAAAATCATCCCCCGCGTCACGGGCCGCGCTTGGGTCAATGGCGAGAGCCGCTACATTTTCAATCCCGCCGATCCATTCCGCCACGGCATCCCTGCCCCGCTCTAACTCACACTAGCCAACGCGCCAGAAATCGCCTAGGCACCTCTCGCACATGACCACTCCACTCCTCGGCACCTCCTTCATCGGCTACTCCCGCTCCACCGGCACTGAACCTTGCGGCAGTGCCGTGCAACCCGGCACCGGCACCAAGCTGGAACCCACTTACCTCACCGCCACGCCCGCGGAAGTGGATCACGCCATGGCGCTCGCCGCAGCCGCGTTTCCGGTTTACTCGAATCTATCAGGAAAAACTCGCGCCGGATTCCTGCGCGCCATCGCCACAGAGATCGACGCCGTCGTCGATGACATCGTCGCCCGTGGCCAATTAGAAACCGCGCTGCCCGAGCCTCGCCTGCGTGGCGAGACCGCCCGCACCACCGGCCAGCTTCGGATGTTTGCCAATCTCATCGAAGAAGGCTCATGGTTAGATGCCCGCATCGACCGCGCTGATCCCGACCGCAAGCCGATCCCGAAAGTGGACTTGCGCTCGATGCAGCGTCCGTTAGGCCCGGTCGCCGTTTTCTGCGCCAGCAATTTCCCGATGGCCTACTCGGTCGCCGGCGGTGACAGCGCATCGGCTCTAGCAGCCGGCTGCCCGGTCGTCGTCATCGCCCACGCCTCGCATCCGGGAGTCGCGGAAATCGTCGCAAACGCGGTGATCCGCGCTTCCAAACTCACTCACATGCCAGACGGCGTGTTCTCCGTCCTCTACGGCGGCGGTCGCAAGGTCGGCCAAGCCGTGGTGAAACACCCGGTCACTCAAGCCGTCGGTTTCACCGGCTCCCGCGCTGGTGGCACCGCGCTGATGGACTCCGCGGCTGGCCGCAAGCAACCCATCCCCGTTTACGCCGAGATGAGTTCGGTGAACCCCGTCGTCATTCTGCCCGGTGCCTTGGAACGCGGTGAAGAAGCTCTAGCAGAAGGATTTTTCGGCTCGCTCACGCTCGGAGTCGGCCAATTTTGCACCAATCCCGGCCTCGTCTTCATCCCCACCGATCAAGGCGAAACATTCCTCACCAAACTCAAATCCCTGGTCGAGGCCGGCACTCCGGGCACCATGCTCAACGCGTCGATCTGCCAGTCCTTCGCCGATTCCACCGCCGCTTTCGCCGCGACCAGTGGCGTGCAAACGCTCGCCCGCTCTGCCACCGCAGCCGGCCCAGGCCAAGGCGCACCCGTCGTCTTCGCCGTTTCTATCAGCGACTTCCTGAAAAACGAAACTCTGCAGGGTGAAATGTTCGGCCCTGCCACCTTGATCGTGCGTGGCTCGTTAGAGGAAATCCAAGCCGCCATCCCTCACCTCGAAGGCCAACTCACCGCCAGCCTCCACGCCTCCACGGCCGAGCTTGCCGCAAACGCCAACCTCGTCCACGCCCTGCAAATGCGCGCCGGTCGGCTCATTTTCAACGGCTTCCCCACCGGCGTGGAAGTCTGCAACAGCATGGTCCACGGTGGCCCGTTTCCCTCCACCTCGGACGGACGCAGTACTTCCGTGGGCACCATGGCCATCTTCCGGTTCTGCCGCGCCATCGCTTGGCAAAGTTTTCCAGACGCCGCGCTTCCAGCCGAGCTTCAAGAAGCAAATCCGCTAGGCATCAAGCGGATGGAGTGAAATCAACGATGCTCCGCCGCGAGGATTTCCAGCATCCCTGCCAGGCCGATAGCTTCCACGTCATTGCCCATCGAGAATGGCTCGTCCGTCCCGCACACCACCAGGCATCGCTCCGGCTTCACATCTTCTCGGGCATGATGGAAACCTCGCTCCAAGTGAGGTGCCCGCCCGCGTTTGATTTCCACCGCCCAGGGCCGTTGGCGACCTGGCAGGTCCAGCACCAAGTCGATTTCCGCGCCCGCCGCGCTGCGAAAGAAGCTGGTCCGGGTTCCTTGGGGTAGCAGTGCCATGATGTTTTCGATCACAAATCCCTCCCAGCTCGCGCCCATCCTGGAATATCCCAACAGCGATTCCATCTCGCGGATGCCCAGCAACTGATGAAGCAGGCCGCTATCCCGCAAATACACTTTTGGCGATTTCACCAAGCGCTTGGAAACGTTTGCGTGCCATGGCTCCAGCCGCCGCACGAGAAACAGGTCCACAAACAAGTCCACGTACGACGCCAAGGTTTTTCCAGAAACCGCCAAACTGCGGGCCAACTGCGCCGAGTTTAAAAGTCCACCTTGTTCGTGGGCGAGCATGGTCCAGAACCGCCGCAAGGTTTCCGCCGGAATCCGCGGCCCCAGTTGGGGGATGTCCCGCTCCAGATAGCTCCGCAGAAATGACTCCCGCCAGCGGCTGCTCCGTGAGTCATCGCCTGCTAGCAGACTATCGGGAAATCCACCGCGCAGCCAGAGAGCTTCCGTGAGATCGGCACCCACCTCCGCCACCGTGAGGCCACTGAGTTCCCACGTCGCCAGCCTGCCCGCCAAGCTCTCGCTGCTTTGCCGCAGCAGTTCCAGCGACGCCGATCCTAGCAGCAGGAAACGCCCGCTGGTTCTCCCCGCACGGCGTCCTTCGTCGATCAGACTTCGCAGCACCGGAAACACTTCCGGCAGGCGGTGAATCTCGTCCAAAATCACCAGCTTGTCCTGATGCCGGGCCAGGTAATCCGCCGGATCCGCCAGTTTCGCCATGTCCGCCGGATGCTCCAAATCCAAATACAAAGCTCCCTGCGCATCTCCGATCTCCTTGGCCAACGTGGTTTTACCCACTTGCCGTGGCCCCAACAACGCAACAGCGGGAAATTGCGATAACAAATCCCGTGCATGGCTCTGATGAAATCTCGCAAACATCCTTGCAATATGGAAGCTATGATCCACGAATACAAGGTTAAATCCGGGTGATCAACCATCTCGCAGCGAAAGTGCAAGCCAGTGAGCGGACGTCTTTACTGGCGGTGAGGTCCTCACTGCCGAAGGTATTCATCCCGATCCAACTTCAGCATTTCCTCGTGATTGATGCCTTGTTGTTTCAGGAAATCGGATCTGATGGCGGTGTCTTGCGGGGACGCAAAGACCGTCAAGGCATGCCAGACCAGATAGTCCGTCTCCCTTGGAGGTTGGCCGATGGCAAAGCGCATTCGCCCAGCCTCATCGACTCACCATTGGCCCGGCGGATCGGAGTCCGCCGCTTCTTGGTGGGTCGCAAGGAGGGGCGATCTCCTAATTCCCGCCCATCTCGAGCCGGATCATCTCTTCTCCGTCGATTCGCAGCTCCAGGAGAAACGCCTTGGCACTGGCACCATCTTCCTGCGCCCACATCCAAGAGGTTTTCCATACCAACACTCTCCGCTCATCGGATTCCGGCATGAACTTCGCGAACCATTTGGTGAATTCCTCGCCTTTCTCTGGTGGAACGCTAAGTCCCCTCAGCCCGTCGAACGCCAGGAGCTTTTCGGGATCGGTCATGCCGAGGCTTTCCACCCATTTCCGCGACTCCAACGCAGACTCACGGGTAAATTGGAATCGTTTGCAAAGGGTAGTCAGGATTCCCTTCATGGCGGCGGGCTGGGCGCCGTAACGCTCGCGGGCGGCTTGAAACAGTGCCATGCGTTCCTCATCGGTCTCCATCAGGATTCCGAACGAATCCCTAATCCCGGACCGTTGTGCCTCGGGCAGTTTCTCAAGCGCATCAAGAACCGGTCCCGGATCCTTGAGCACGATCTTGCCCATGAGCTCTCTCACCCGCTGCTCCTGCGAAGCTCCGGTGTCGCCTTCCGAATGCTCTATCAGCGTCGCCAGGGCTCCTTGCGGGTCACGGTCACTCATCCGCACAATCACATAATTCAGCATGGTTCCGACAAGCCAATCATCGTCAAAAAGTTGACCGAACCGCTCCTTGCTTCCGGTCACATATGAGAGGGCCAAACGCGGGTCCAGATCCGCCATCGCCACGAGGCAGAGAATGATCTTCTCGGATTTGAAAGGTCTTTGGAATACCGGACTCTCCGATCGGGAAATCAGTTGGATCAGCTTCTCCAACTCGGCCCGGTCAAGCTGCATGAGGGTCTGCATCACTTCCCGATTTTCCAACGCGGCTTGCGGTCCCATAATAACGGCACCTCCGGAATCCGGAGACGACAGAAGCTGCTGAAATACACTTGCAGCGGTCGCTTCGGAAGATGGCCTGCGCACGTAATTCGTGCGATAGGCAGCCACCTGATCCTGTCGCGCATTGCGGGATGCTTTCGTCGGCCGGACTGTCCGGGCGGAGGAAATCCGTTGTTCCAACGTAGCAATCCGCGCGCCTTGGCGCTGCCCGAAAATGAGCGCGACGATGAGGATGCCGAGACAGGCGAGAGAGGTTTTCATCGTGGTCTGCGCTTGTTGATCTTGCTGATAAGTTCTGCGGCGAGTTGTTGATCCGCAAGTGAAGCCGCCAGTGCCGCGACTTTCTCCGGCTCCAGTTTGTGACCGGCGGCGGCCAGCAGGCCCGCGACCGAGTCATCGCCCAATGTCAGGGCTTCCCGATCCAGCATCGTCTGATAGACCGGCTCCGCTTTGTTTTTCCACAACAGGATCATTTGGCCCAACGTTTCCCCAACATTGCGGTCCACTGCCACCGCCTGATGAATCTCCAGCCATGCCTTGAATTGGAGAATGCCCGCCCCCAGACCGTCATGGTGCTGGTCTATGCGCCGGGCTCCGGCGTACCTTGCGATCTCGGCAAATTCCGAGGGGGAGAATGACTCGCTGGCGAGCAGGGCATCGACCGACTTGTAAGGCATGGCACCTTTTCCAACATCGATCTGACGACTCACCAACAGAGCCATCACCTTCCCGGTTTCCCCTTCGGCAAGCAGCTCGCGGGCGGTCTTCACATAACCCGGCATCTTCTCCGTTGGAAATGGTTGCCTCTCTTCCGCGAATCTCTCGAACGCGCGCTGCAGATTTTCCTTTGACAGAGGCTTCAGGATTTCCAGCGATCCGGCGGGGTTGGATGTCAGCAGTCCGTAGGCAAGCTCGGTCCTCATCCTGTTTTCCAATTCATCCTTGGGAAACCTTCCCTTGATGGGAATCGAACGGATGGCGGGAAGCTGGTTGCGAAACCATGCCAGCGCTTTCTGCGGATCCTTTTCGGACAGGTTTCTCAAGCAGTTTGACAGCAGGTTTTCTGCTACGTCGCTCTTGCCGATGTGCTCGACCGGGAGGGCATCCATCAGGGTATCGAGCGCGAACCCGGGGTCGCGGTTTGCGAGCGTGTCGAAGAGTTTTCCCAACACGATTTCCTGGTTTGGAAATGGCATCGAGCTGGCGACGGCTTCCTTGATCAGCGCGATAAGATTCTCGGCGCTCAGCCCTTCGATGTAATCCACTGCACCGAGGTAGCGCGGCACATCGCGATCCAGCGATTTCAAGTCGCGGGAGAGGCGTTCGGCCATGGACAGGCTTTTCGTGTTTCCCGGCCGGGAGGAAATCCGGGTCTCAGGCGGCGATCCACTGGCGGCACTCAATTTCGATTCGAGACCGCTGAGGGTGACCTGCTGGCGGGCAAG
>JAYVEJ010000747.1:0-2878 GCA_043748885.1 Luteolibacter sp.
TTTGGAAATATTGCGTGATTCAAAAGAACCGAACCATATTCACCATTACTATAATACCTTACTGACGATCTAGGAATAACGCTTACTTTGAATTGGGTATTAGCGATTACTTTTTTGTGGCAAGTATAAATATTGGATTCAATGACTTGGCTAATATTTTCAACTTCCTTTGTATTCAGTCGGTCTATATCTTTTGCGCCGATGTAAAGCTTGTGATCTGATTCGACTGAAATACCAAAAATTTCACTTTTTTTTGGGAAAAAGCGCATCAAAATTTGCATAGGACTCATTTGAAATGTGGTTCCAAGTTATCGATAGATTTTTGTAGCTATTTTCGTCAACCCAAGCAACCGAATCCCGATTTTTAGAGAATCATATATAGATTAGTCTACTGTCAACGAACGGGTAAATTGACATGGTAAAGAGTAGCTTCTTGGCAAATTTGCAAATACCGCTAGCGTTTAGCACATTGGCATAAATTGTAGCCGAATAGCTCAGCTTGATAATTCTCGGTTCGATTGAGAATTCATTGAGAGGGTTCACATACTTATTATTAGGTGAAAGTTCCAAGATATAATGTGTTACCATACGTTTGGGTTAAGTTTTCATATTTCAATAGCCGATGGAGAACGGTTTTGCGTCCGTATGCCGTGCGAGTTCGCCAATTGCAGCAAAAAGCGTGGACTGTGCGCGATTTCACACCGCTTCAAGCGCGACACGCGCGATGAAGCCGGAGCGGGATTCACCATTTTTCCCGGCTGCGGCATCGATGCGGCGCAGGACGCGCACGGGGAGGGAGATATTCAGACGCTTGGATTTCCCTGACAGGGCGGCGAGGTCCACGGAGGCGATCGCCCAGATCATGCCGGCGTAGTCGGGATTGGCGGAGTGGGTTTCAATCGCTTGGGGAGGCGGGATTTTTTCTCCCGTATCGAGGAGTCCCTCGATGTGAAATGAAAGTGCCTCCGCGGCGTTGGAAATGGCCTCGTCGAGGGTGTCTCCCGCGCTGAAGCAGCCGGGAAGGTCCGGGACGTGGACACCGTAGGCCTTGCCGGGTTCGTGTTCGATGGCGATGGGGTAGTTCATGGCTTGTGGATGCCGGCCGATTTGAGGATGGCGCGGGCCGTCCCGACCGGCAGGTCTTTTTTCGGGTGCGGCACGGTGACGACGCCGGATTTCAACGGGTGCTTGAATTGGTGATGGCTACCCTTCGTGCGGGTCTCTTCCCATCCGTCGGCCTTCAAGAGCCTGATGATCTCGCGGCTGCTCATTGTGTGTATGAATACACAATCCGACGGTTTGACAAGCTCAGAATTGCTCCATTCATCAGATTCGCCCTTGGCTTTGAGGGGACCCTCACGATAAACCCGGTCGCCTCAATCGAAATCAATAGCGGTAGTCCATTCTCAGGATTCCAACCTCTAGTCGAGTTTCTCAAGCGTAACCCACTTGTCCAGACTTCATCACCGGATCATTTGAAGTCCACCTTCTTCTCTGGTTTAGCCAATATGCCGTTGAGCATCGGCATCTCTTTCGACATCATCTTTTCAGCCATTTTGAGGCCCATCAGTTGAATCTCCTTCGCTTGCTTCTGGTATTCCTGAAACGCGGTCATCTGCTCCGCGTTGGGGATCTTCGACATTTCACCCTGAAGGGCTTCTTGTTGGATCTCCCAGCTTTTCTCGAAGGTTTCTACGATGTTGCCCTTGGCGAATTCGTACATGGCATTGGGGCCTGATAGATCCGGGGCTTTGGATTCCGTCCGGGCGCGATACATGGCATCGACCAGTTTGGTCTCAGTCGAAGGATACCAGTTCTGAATGGCACTAACTTAAGACGGATTTGGGATAGAGTATAGCCAAAACGCGCCTCAAATTACCCCGAACGCTTGATTCCGGTGCCGTCGAACGCCAGATGCTTTGGAGTTCCGATTGAATTGATTTCGATGGATTGATCGTTGTGTCATAAGTCACTGATAAGGTATAAGTTGCTTAAGTTAGTGCCATTCGGGTCGGTCCCGGTAATCGGGCACAAGACTTTTCGTCGAGAGGGCACCGATCCCCGAGGGCACTTGGCAGGTAGAGCCGTGATCTTCGCCAGACCGAGATCGCAGCTTTTCCTAAACAGGTCACCCCGATTTTGCAGGGTAGGCGTGTCATGACTTCCACGATCCCCTTCGTCCCGAGGATTCACACGGATCCCGCCTCCGCCTTCGCACCGCCACCGAGCCATTTGAAATCAGCCAACTCCGAGCGGTCCTCGACAACGAGCACTACCCCAAAGCCGGTCGCCCCGCCGGGCACGTCCTTTGGCAGGGCGTTTACTAGCAAAACTCCGAAGACGGCAGCGACACCCTTGTCGCCGTCCTCTGTTGGGCCGGGGTCGCCAAGCATCTCAAAGACCGCGACACCTGGATCGGCTGGGATGCTGTCACCTGCGCCAACCGCCTCAAGCTCGTCGTCCAGCTCCGCCGCTTCGTTGTGTCCGAGGAGTCCCGCCGCCCCCAATCTCGCCAGCCAATGCCTCGGCCTCGCCCTGCGCCAACTTCCCGACGCATGGCACGACCGGCACGGCTACCGCCCCCTGCTCGCCGAAAGTTTCCACGACCCCGCCATCCACCAAGGCACCTTCTACAAAGTCACCAACTGGACTCCACTCGACTTCACCAAAGGCTTCAAACGCCACCGCGCCGACTTCTATCAAGACCTCCAAAGCCCCAAACAACTCTGGATCCGCCCTCTCCAGAAAAACACCCAACAACTCCTCGGCACGCCCGGCAGCCTCCCCGAAGAACACCGCTAAGGCATTGCCTAAGCCACTTGCGGTGCCCGCAGCGCGCTGAGTTGCGAAGCCCTGCGCAGCCTCAAAGACGCCTTCA
>JAYVEJ010000748.1:0-2877 GCA_043748885.1 Luteolibacter sp.
GACCTCCACGCGTGGACCGAAGTTTACCTGCCAGGAGCAGGCTGGATCGGCTTCGATCCGACGTCTGGGTTGCTTGCGGGTGAGGGGCATTTGCCGCTGGCCTGCTCGCCGGATCCATCGAGCGCGGCGCCGGTCACGGGCGGCGTCGAGGCGTGTGAATCCACGATGGAGCACGAGATGACGGTGACCCGGATTTACGAATCGCCGCGCACCACGCTGCCTTACCGCGACGAGCAGTGGGCGGAAATTTTAAAAACCGGGCGCAAGATCGACGAGGATCTGGAAGCGATGGACGTGCGTCTGACGATGGGCGGCGAGCCGACGTTCATCTCGATGGATGACTTCGACGGCGACGAGTGGAACAACGCGGCGGACGGCCCGACCAAGCGCAAACTCTCCGGCCAACTGATCAAGCGGCTGCGAGCGAAGTTTGCGCCCGGCGGGTTGTTATTTTATGGCCAAGGGAAATGGTATCCCGGCGAGGTTTTACCGCGGTGGTCGCTCGGTTGTTATTGGCGCAAGGACGGCCACCCGATCTGGGAGGACGACTCGCTGATCGCGGATGAAGCCCACGATTATCACTACGACGCGGGCCACGCCGAGCGCTTCGGCAATGCTCTAACGGTGGCGCTCGGCGCAGATCCGAAGTGGATGATGCCGGCTTACGAAGACGTCCTCTACTACATGTGGCGGGAAAAGCGGCTGCCGGATAATGTGGACCCGCTGAAGTCGAATCTGAAGAGCAAGCTCGAGCGAGATCGGCTCACGCGCTTGTTTTCCCAAGGTATCGACGAGGTCGTGGGCTACGCGCTGCCGCTCGAACGGCGAGAAACTGCGCAAGGCCTGCGCTGGACTAGCGGGCCGTGGTTCCTGCGAGATGAGCGGCTCTATCTGTTACCCGGCGACTCGCCGATGGGCTATCGGTTGCCGCTAGATTCGCTGCCATTTGTTTCAAAAGAAGACTACCCGTGGCACATCCCGCCGGACCCGACGCGGGACACTCCTGAATTCCTCCAAGCATCCGGCAGCACGCTGGCACAGCGGCGCCGGGAGTTAGAAGAAGCTGCGGCGCGGCTTAACCCCGGTGGCGAAGCAGCGGCGAAAGACCGGCCATGGGAGCGAAAACCCAAGGACCAGGAATCCGCTGGCTGGATCACTCGCAGTGCGCTGTGCATCGAGCCGCGCAACGGCATTCTCCACATTTTCCTGCCGCCGGTGGGCGAGACCGAGGACTTTCTCGATCTGGTAGCGACCATCGAGCAGACCGCTGTTTCCCTCAATATGTCGGTGGTCATCGAAGGCACGCCGCCGGCATTCGACGCACGGCTCAGCGTGGTCAAAGTGACGCCCGACCCCGGCGTGATCGAGGTGAACTTGCATCCCGCCGCGTCGTGGGATGAGTTGGTTAGAAATACTTCGGTGCTCTACGAGGAAGCGCATTTGTGCCGTTTAGCGACTGAGAAATTCATGATCGACGGTCGCCACTGCGGCACCGGTGGCGGCAATCACATCATCATCGGCGGCGCGACTCCATCGGACAGCCCGCTGCTGCGGCGGCCGGATTTGCTGCGCAGCATGATCACTTTCTGGAATCATCACCCGTCGTTGAGCTACCTGTTTTCCGGCTTATTCGTCGGCCCTACCTCGCAGGCTCCGCGAGTCGATGAGGCGCGCAATGACTCCATCCACGAGTTGGAGGTCGCCTTCAAAACCCTCGAAGGCGACGGTAAATCCCTGCCGTGGAATGTGGACCGCGCGTTCCGAAATTTACTGATCGACCCGACCGGGAACACCCACCGCGCCGAGTTCTGCATCGACAAGCTCTACAGCCCGGACAGCGCCACCGGTCGCCTCGGGCTGCTAGAAATGCGCAACTTCGAAATGCCGCCGCACTACCAGATGAGCCTCGCCCAGCACCTCGTGCTGCGGGCGCTGGTCTCGCGGTTTTGGCGTGAGCCCTACGTCAAGCCGCTGGTCCGCTGGGACAGTGAAATTCACGACCGCTGGATGCTGCCGCATTTCGTGTGGCTGGATTTCTGCGATGTGTTAGCCGACCTGCGCGAGCAAGGTTATGGGATCGAGGACGACTGGTTTGCGCCGCACTTGGAGTTCCGCTTCCCGCGGATCGGTGAGTTCACGCAGCGTGGCGTGGAGGTGGAAATGCGCCACGCCATCGAGCCATGGCACGTCCTCGGCGAGGAGGGTGGCGCGGGCGCGGCGGTGCGCTACGTGGACAGCTCGGTGGAGCGGATGCAGCTGCTGGTGCGCGGTCTAACGGGCGAACGCCATTCCATCACTTGCAATGGTGTGCGGGTGCCGCTGCACGCCACCGGCACTCAAGGTGAGTTCGTCGCGGGCGTCCGCTACCGCGCTTGGCAATCGCCTAACTGCCTGCATCCCACCATCCCAGTTCACACGCCGTTAGTGTTTGATTTGCTAGACTCATGGAACGAGCGCTCGATGGGCGGCTGCACCTATCACGCCGCCCACCCCGGCGGATTGAGTCATGAAAGCTTCCCGGTAAACTCGTATGAAGCGGAGTCGCGGCGGCTCTCCCGCTTCTTCCAGCACGGCCATACCGGCGGGAAAATGCAGGCTCGCGAAGCGCCCGTTAGCCCGGATTTCCCCTTCACGCTGGACTTGCGGATGATCCCATAGAGCCTGTGCCGGTCACCCGTTGATCCATGGCCGAGAGTTTCCGCACCCATCCCGCATCGTCGCCGCAGCCCCACACTGGGGCGGCTCCGGTGTGGGATGAAATGGTGGATGCACGCGGCCAAGTCCGCCCGCATTGGCAGAATCTGAGCGTGAAAATCCAGCGTTGGAGTGCGGATGAGCGCCACTCCATCGCCGCCGCCGCCGCGCGGATGATCGCGG
>JAYVEJ010000749.1:0-7588 GCA_043748885.1 Luteolibacter sp.
AGACTCCTCATTCGCCAGCAGCTTCTTCGCCGCCACTGGGGTGGGGGATGTAGGGGCTTTCGCGGAGGAGGGTTGGCTTGCGTTTTGAGAGAAGCAGCCAGCATTCGCGAGCGGTGCCTAACACGATGATCGCCACGAAGAGCAGGAAGGTGGCGGTGATGACGACGTCGATGCGGGAGTTGAGGAGGGAGGTCTTGGCGGCGGCTAGAGCGGGACCGGCGAGGCCGGTGGCGATTTTTTGCTCAAGACTGCGGATGGCGGGGATGAAGCCGGCGGAGTTGGCATCGAAGATTTTGAGATAGCCGGCGGTGAAGGTGACCGCAGTGAGGAAGAGCATGGGGATGACGGTGACCCAACAGTAACGGACCTTGCCCATTTTAATGAGGACGACGGTGCCGAGGCAGAAGGCGATGACGGCTAACAATTGGTTGGAAATGCCGAAGATGGGCCACAGGCTTTTGGCGATACCGGCGGGATCGCGCGCGCCCTGATAGAGGAAGAAGCCCCACGCGACGACGAGTAGGCCGGTGGCGAGGATGTTGCCGAGCCACGACTGAGTATTGCCGAGTTTGGGGGAAATGTTTCCTAGCAGATCTTGGAGAATGAAGCGGCCGACGCGGGTGCCGGCATCAAGGGTGGTGAGGATGAACAATGCCTCGAACATGATGGCGAAATGATACCAGAGCGAGAGCGCGGTTTTTCCCGGGATGACCTTGGCGAACATCTGGGCCATGCCGACGGCGAAGGTGGGCGCACCGCCGACTTTGCCGATCATGTGGGGTTCGCCGAGGTCGCTGGCGAGTTGCTGCATGTGGGCCTCGGTGACGGCGTATTCCGGGCCGTAGGAGTTGATGGTGGCGATCTGGGCGGTGACGGCGGTGGGGTTGTTAGGATTGATGGGCGAATTGATGGCGAAGTATTCGCCGGGCTGGAGGGCGCAGGCGGCGATGATCGCCATCAGCGCCACTAACATTTCCACGACCATCGCGCCGTAGCCGATGAGCCGGATGTCCTTTTCACGAGCTAACAACTTAGGCGTGGTGCCGGAGGCGATCAGCGAGTGGAAACCACTAACCGCCCCACAGGCGATGGTGATGCAGACGAAAGGAAACACCGGCCCGGGAACGACGAAGCCGCCGCCATTCACAAACGGCGTAATGGCGGGCATGTGCAGCGGCGGGGCGAGGATGACGATGAAAATCCCGAGTACGGCGACGGTGCCGAGTTTCATGAACGTGCTGAGGTAATCGCGCGGGGCTAACAACATCCATACCGGTAGGACGCTGGCGGCGAAACCGTAAATCATGATCGCCCAAGCGAGCTGGGTGGACTTGAGGGTGAGCGCGGCGGTCCACTCGGGTGAGAGATATTTCCCGCCGACGACCGCGGCGAATAATCCGACGACGCCGAAGACCGAGGCGGCGGTGACGCTGAATTTCCCGCTCTTGATCATGACGCCCATGACGAAGGCCAGCGGAATGGTGGCGGCGATGGTGAATAGCCCCCACGGGCTTTCGGCGAGCGCCTTGACCACGACCAGCCCGAGCACGGCTAACAAAATCGTCATGATCGCTAACAGGCTGATCATCGCAATGAGGCCGATGAAGGGATTGAGCTCTTCCTTGAGCATTTGGCCGAGGGATTTGCCGTTCCGACGCATTGAGGAAAAAAGGATAATGGCATCGTGGACGCCGCCGCCCAAGGTCGCTCCGACAAGGATCCAGAGAGTGCCCGGCAGATAGCCGAACTGGGCTGCTAGAACGGGGCCGACGAGCGGACCAGGCCCGGCGATGGCGGCGAAATGGTGGCCGAAGACGACCCATTTCGGAGTGGGAACGAAGTCCTTGCCATCGCTGCAAGTGACGGCGGCGGGGGCGCGGCGGTCGTCGATGGTGAGCACCTTGGCCATCAGCCAAGCGGAGTAAAACCGATAGGCGACGGCGAAGGTGCAGACGCCAGCGACGACGAGCCAAAGCGCGTTGACGGGTTCATTGCGCTGGAACGCGGCGATGGCGACGGCGGTGGCTCCTAGCAGGGAAATGGCGAGCCAGAAGAGAATGCGGAGTGGGCGAGGCATGGGAGTTACTCGGGAAGTATTAGAGGATTCCAGGCAGGATGCCCGGGCCACGGTGGCGCGGGCATTCTGCCCGCAGCCTTTCTCTTGGCGAGCATGGGGGCGAAATTTACAGGCGAGATGAATCTCGCGGTCCAGCTGGGGCTTGGAAGTTTTTCCGCGGCAGTATAAGCGGTTTCCTCCTTGAAGAAGACATCCACCTTCACCGCTCCGTCCGGCGCTGTGTAGAGAAGGAATTGGCTGGGTTCGCTCATGGAATAGATCAAGTGGGCGTCGCGGATTTACAATCGAAAAGGTCAATCCCGGCTAATAAGCAGTGGCGCGGACGGCGGACACTTTGATCGGCGGGTGATGTGAGAGAATCGGGTCAGGCCTCGGAGAATACCGGTCCTGAATGGCACCAACTTAAAGGGATTTTGGGATGAAATAATGTTAGTTTACTGATCGGTTGGCTCGATTGTAACTTATTGATGATCAATGAGTTCAATTACTCCAATGTTTCCGGGTTGGTCACGCAAACTCTATGGACGCAAGCCTCGCAAAAAGGGCATTCTTTTCCGCCGCAAGTCAGAGGAAATTGGTGCGCTTTGCCTCCGCCAAGCGAAGGACCTTTTCGGATGCTTGCTGGGCATCCAACTGCTAGAAAATGTGTCCGGTTTTACGAATCGCACGTTTCCATTACCTGTCATTCGTTTTTGAGCTTGGCTTCGAAGAGGCGCAAGAGGTTGTGGACGATACTCATGGCAATGGCCTGGATGCGATTGCCGGTTTCGCTGGTGGTCCAAGCTTTGCGTTCGTCGAGCTTTTGTTCCTGCGGATCGAAGGCATTTTCAATGTTCCAGCGTAGGCGGCATTGGTTGAGCGTGCCGGGTGATGGATCCTGTTTCGGGTCGGTCCTTTGTCTTCCATGTGTTCCGGTCCAAAATAACCGACATTGACAGTGAGTTGATCGGCGGCTTCAGCAACGCACCATCTAATTCGCTACAACGCTCCGGCCGCTTCACGGTGTCTTCGCCCGGATTCGATAGAATTTTTTAGCCTCTCCGACGGCTAGAGATATATCCATATCAACGATGAAGTTAGTTCCTGAATAAGTGGCGATGTCGCTCCAGGTGGTGAGATCGACGCTGCTTTCAACGGTGTAGCTTCGACCTGTTAGCGTGGGGAATATGAGTCTTGCGATGCCTGCTGAGGGTAGGGTGAAGGACATGGTGAAATGCGAGTTCGCGTCCAGCGGGTTGGTGCCAAAGACCGCTTCATCTGCATCGGTGAAGCCATCGCCATCGCTGTCGGCAACGAACGTGACGGCGAGGTTGTCAATGGCAATGCCTTGTGGTGGCAATGAGGGGATAGCGAAGGTTTGACCGGCGTTGGATGATCCTTTGCTATATAAACCGGGGATTTTCGCCCATGTGAAATCCGTGCGCATGCTTCCGGTGCCGGTGAGTCCGAGAGCCGCATAGCCCACGGTTTCGCTGTTTTGTGAAACGCCAATATCGGTGGATGTCGCGAATGCAACCGGCGGAAGGCCCGTGGTAGCGGTGACAACGCCCTCGTAAGAAAGGAAGTGGAGCAACTGGTTAGTGGTTTTGTTCACCACGGCAATGCCACTGGGTCCGTTTTGGATCCCGTTTGGTGCAAAATCCACAGCCAAAATTTTGAAGCCACCAACGGTATTCTTGAGAGTGAACGGTAAAGTTCCCACGTTGAGTGTGGAGTAAACCGTGCCAACGCCTCGATAGAGCAGCACATCGATGTCGGTAAGGTTCCCCGTGAAGCCCGGACTAACGACGACCTCCATGAATTCGCCTTCATCGGTGCTCGCGTTGTCATAGTGAAACTCGTTGACGAATACGTCGCTCGAGCGCGGGCCGCTGCCGCTGCCTGGAGTAAACGTGAACTTCAGTTGGAACAAGGCTCCGGGTGCAATGGATAGCCCGCTGACAGTTATGCTTTCTGGAGTGGATACGCCACCGGCGATGGCGCCGTTAGGAAGGTTCGTCGCGGCGTGGAATGTTAACTGCGGCAGTGGCTGAGGCACTCCGCCCACGATGAGTTCCGCAGTGAGAGTGCCGACGGTGCCTACCAGAGAACTTCGCCATTGCTCGGCGGTGAAGGAGATTTGCAGGGTTGATAGCATTTGAGTTGATTGATTCACAAAGGATGCCGTCGCGCTGCCGCCAGTGGTTGCGGGGAGGAGTCCAAGTGAACGATCACTAACGGTACCATAAGCGCGAAATCCGGTGGCGGTCGATTCACCGCTGTCGGTTCCTTGCCAAATCCCGCCCGTGGTCACCCATGGATACGGATCGTAAGTTCCGGAAAACCCGGTGAACGTCTCGCTAATGGTTGCGCCGGGAGTGTGGAAGGCATATGGAAGGGCGGGGTCCAGTTCGAAGTCGCCGAACAATGCGAGGTGATCGGATGCTGCGGTGCTGGTGCCGACGGCCAGCGGCGATCCTGCTTTCGCGAGGCCGGAAGTGTTGGAAGTGTCGAGCGTGGAGTTATAGATTTCCGTGTGCAAGGGCCGGGCGCCGACGAGCGGCGAAACGAGGAACAAATCAAGGGTGGATCCGCTGCTTGGGAAGGTGACGATGGAGTTGTCGAGCTGGCGTGGGATGATCCGGGTGACGGCGGGATTGTTGAAGTAAGTAACGGGATTTATAGAATAGTTAATTGGTAAAGTGATGTCCGATCCCAGGACAAAGCTTGCAGGTAATCCAGAGGCGGGAAGTGAAGTGAAGGTGCGGTCGCTGGCGGACAAATTGAAGTCACCCATGATGATGAAATTGTCGTTCGGCGTAAATCCGCTGGTGGCGAGGTATCCAGTTAGACGTCGCATCTCGACGGTGCGCTGAAACAGGTCGGCCGCCGCTGAGCCGGATTTCAAATGCGCGGCGAGCAGCACTGGATCGCGAGTGGTGCCAGGTACATCGACCTTCACTGCGGGGATGAGCCGGTTCATTTCCTTGGCCCCCGACGGCGAGTTGATCGCTGTCTGTGTTAGAAATGGGAAGCGTGAGAGGAATGCGACGTGCAGGGCGTTATCAAACGTGTTGGCGGAGGGTGCGATATAGATATAGGGATAGCCGAGGTTGGCCGCGAGAGTGTTCACAGAGTTTCCTGAGATATCTACGGCGTGGATTTCCTCAAGGGCCACGACATCGGCATCAATCCGCTGGAGGATGTCGCGCACGCTGTCGAAGTCGGGTGTGCCAGGCACGCCAAGGCTGTAGTCGGGGTAATACACGCCGCTGGAATTGGTGGTGAAATGTGCGCCGATGTTATAGGTAGCCAGCCGGATTTCCACCGCGTGTGCGTATGCGGTGAGGGCGAATAACAAGGATGCGGCGGCTTCCCAGAACATGGAAGCGAGAACTTAGCACACCCGTGCCCGCTGTCGATCCGGGATAACTTCGGAGCATCCGCCGTTGCACTTGCAAGAATCGGTAATTCAAGGCGTATTCGGTGGCCTAATCCATTTGTTCAAATGATCAAAACCTACCGCCCAGTTTTGCTCCTGCTCGCCTGCATCTGCGGCGTCATCTCATTGCTAACAGCGACCGTCCGCGCGGAGCCACCGGTGAAAAAGAAGATTATTTTTGTGGCTGGAAGCCCGAGCCATGGGCCGGGCGAGCATGAGCACCGCGCGGGCTGCATGCTCCTTGCCGAGCAGTTGAACCAAAGCGGCCTGCCCGTCGAAGCGGTGGTCACCCTTAACGGTTGGCCGCAAGACAACGCGATCTTCGACGGTGCTTCGGCAGTGGTCATTTACGCCGACGGCGGTGGTGGCCATCCGGCGATGAAGCACCTCGACGAGTTGCAAAAAATGGCGAGCAGGGGCGTCGGGATCGGCTGCATCCACTATGCGGTGGAGATTCCCAAGGGCGAGCCAGGCAACGCGTTTCTCGATTTGATCGGCGGCTATTTTGAAAGCGATTGGTCGGTGAATCCGCACTGGGATGCGTCATTTAAGCTGCCCAAGCACGCCGTCACTCAAGGCGTCCGCGATTTCACGATCAATGACGAGTGGTATTATCACATGCGTTTCCGCGAGGGGATGGAAGGAGTGGTGCCTATTCTAACTGACCTGCCTCCCGCATCCAGCCTCACTCGGCCGGACGGTCCTCACGAAGGAAATCCCGAGGTCCGCGCGGCCGTGTTAGAGCGGAAGGAGCCGCAGCATGTGATGTGGGTCTATCAGCGCCCGGCGAATCTCGGACCGGGCCGCGGCTTCGGATTTACCGGCGGTCACAATCACAAGGGTTGGCAGCAGGATGATCAGCGCCGAGTCGTGCTGAACGCGATCGTGTGGATTTCCGGCCTCGAAGTCCCTATAACAGGCGTGCCTAGCAAGACGCCGACGGCCGAGGAAATGGCCGCAAACCTCGACAAGAAAGATAAATAGTTTCCTCTCATGAAATCTAGAATCGGGCTGATCGCCCTGCTCACTTTGGGGGCTGTTTCAGCCGTCCCGCCGCTGGAGTTGAAATACCTCAAAGCCGCCGACAAATGGACGGAGGCGCTGCCAGTGGGCAACGGTCGGTTAGGCGCGATGGTATTCGGTGGCGCGGTCGCCGAGCACTATCAGCTCAACGAAGCTTCCCTGTGGTCCGGTGGACCGGTCGATTGGAACAATCCCAAGGCCAAAGGAATTTTGCCCAAAGTCCGCGAAGCGATTTTCGCCGGTCGCTATGAGGAAGCGGGAAATCTCTGCAAGCAAATTGAATTCTAACGATCCCATTCGTTATGATGATCGTGTGGGCATGACTTTTCATTGCCAAGTGCGAGCTATCGCCCAAGGCGGTTCCGTCACTGGCGATGGCAAAAAACTAACGGTCACGAAGGCCGATGCCGTTACCTTGCTGATATCTGCCGCCACCAGTTTCAACGGCCCCGACAAATCGCCTAGCCGCGATGGCCTCAATCCTGCCACCATTTCATCAAAGTATCTTGAAGCCGCCGCTAAGCGCCCATATGGCGAACTGCTAGCCCGCCACCTCGCGGACTATCAGAAACTTTTCCGGCGGGTGGATCTCGATCTCGGCACTGCGTCCGAGGCTGAGGCGCTGACGACTGAGAAGCGGCTCGAACGCTTCGTGAACGGCCAAGCAGCTCCCGCCCTGGCGGTCTGCCCGCGAACTTGCAAGGGATTTGGAACGACTCGATACGCCCGCCGTGGAGTTCTAACTGAACCCTCAACATCAACGCCCAGATGAACTACGGGCCGGCGGAAGTCGCGAATCTTTCCGAATGCCATCAACCGTTTTTAACCTTCATCGAAAAGCTTGCGGTCAACGGCCGCAAGACTGCGGAGATTAACTACGGCGTGCGCGGTTGGGTGGCGCATCACAATGCTGACATTTGGTGCCAGACTGCCCCGGTCGGAAACTTCGGCGGCGGCGATCCGATGCGGGCGAATTGGTCGATGAGCAGCCGGTGGCTCAGCCAACACCTGTGGGAACACTATGCCTTTTCCGGTGATCAGAAATTTCTCCGCGAGCGTGCCTGGCC
>JAYVEJ010000750.1:0-7583 GCA_043748885.1 Luteolibacter sp.
TCATTCACCTACTGCCACAAAGGAGAGTCGCGTGCTCTCCTTTGTCATTTTCCATAGATGGCTTCATAAAACACTTCCGCTGTGAGTGCATTGCCGCTGGCTGTGGGATGGCTGCCATCAGGCATGAACAACCCGCCGCCATGGTCGGCGGAAATCTCGCTTTCCCAGGCATCGCCGACGGGCACCACCACCACCCCACCCGCGTTCTTAGACGCCGCCTGATAGCCGTCGCGCAGCCGCGAGTTCATCGCGTGGAAATCGTCGTGCCAGATGCCTTTTTCTCCGTCTCGGCGACCCCACGTTTGATAGAGCAGGGGGATCGCTCCGTGCTGGCGGACCTCAGTGACGAGCAGCCGCAGCGGCGGGAACATCGCCGCCGCCCGCTTTCTAGCAGGCAGCGCGGGAATTTCGCTGTGCTCCTGAAGCACCACGAGGTCCCACTTGCCTTCGCGGATTTTCCTCAAGGTGCCAGTGTTTTCCGCATGGACCGCCAGCGACCATCCGCTGTTAGCCGAGTGCCCGACGCGGACCTTTTTCCCACGCGCGGTGGCGAGTTGGAAAAACGCCCGCGGCACGCCGAAGCTATAACTGTTACCCACGAACAGCACCGCGAGTTCCGGCGTGGCGCGCACTCGTGCTGCCAGCTCGCCCCGTGGATCGCGGGCAAACGGCCGCAAAGCCATTTGATTCGAACAAGCGGTGGCCCCGAGCAAGCCACAGATCCAACTGAATTTCACGAGCAGGCGGGTGAGGGTTTTCAAGCGCGGGGATGGGCGGTGTCGTAGGCTTGCTTGAGGCGTTCCTTGGTCACATGGGTGTAAATCTGGGTGGTGGAAAGCGAGGCGTGGCCGAGCAGAGCTTGCACGCTGCGGAGGTCCGCCCCGGCATCTAGCAGGTGGGTGGCGAAGCTGTGGCGGAGTTTGTGCGGGCTGATGGCGAACGGGATGCTACTGCGCTTCAAGTATTTCTTGAGCAACTGATCCACCGCCTGCTGAGTGATCCGGCGCTGGCGGCTGCTGAGAAACAACGGCCCGGACGTGACCGCCGCTTGCTGGCGGTAGCGCTGGATCGCCGCAAGCGCCGGCCCGCCGACCGGGACGATGCGCTCCTTCGAGCCTTTTCCCATGACCCGTACGGACTCGCCGAGGAAATCGACGTGCTGCACATCCAGCGCTAACAGTTCAGAAATCCGCAGCCCGCATGAGTAAAAAAGTTCCAAGATCGCCGCATCCCGCACCGGCAACCACGGCGGTGATTTCTTGTCCGGCTCAGCCCGCAACGGCATCCCGAGTAGCTCGTCGATCTGCGAGATCGTCAGCACCACCGGCAGCCCGCGTTCGGGTTTCGGCAGCAGCACCTGGGCCACCGGACTGCGGGCCATCCCCCGCCGCAGCACGAGGAATTTATAAAACGACCGCAGCGCCGCGAAGCGCAGTCGGATGGTCGCCCGCTTAAACCCCTGCTTCATCAACGCGAACAAATAATCCCGGAAATCGTCTCCCACCGCCGTCCGCCAGCCGCTGAATTTTTCGCCGCACCATCGCTGATAGGCAGCCAGTGCGTCGCGGTAATTCGCCAGCGTCCGAGGCGAAGCGCTTTTCTCAGTGGCCTGAAAATCGAAGAAGGCGATCTCGTCGCAGTCGGTCATCGGCGGGAGGTTAGTGGCGGTGCGAGTCATTACCAAGCTCCTTATCGGGAGCGCCCCTGCTCCGAAGGCTCCATCAGAAGACGTGACATCCACGGCTGAATTCATATAACAGCCATTATCTCCACGGAATTCCAAGTGCTCCTGGCCAAAGCCACCGGATTGGCGGTCGCGATTCACGCAATCGTGTGGATCGTCTTTCGCTTGCCATTCCGGCGTCTGGCCCAGCCACCCGGCATCATCTTGCACCTTTTCGCGCTTTCGTTGGGAGTCTGGACCGCCGGACATGTGCTTTTCCCCAATGAAGACTGGATGAAGCACGCCGGGGCAGTCCTCATCTTCACCACCGCCCTGTTCCTGTGGGTGTTGTTCGATCGCTTCATCTGCGGCGAGTGGCTCGGTCGTCGGCGGAAAATCCACATGCCCATCATCCTCCGTCAGCTCGGCGGAGTGCTCGTCGTCCTCCTGGCCGGTGCGGCGATCTTGAAATGGGGCTACCGGCTGGAGCTCACCGGATTGTTCGCCACCTCCGGCATCGCCGCCGTCATCCTTGGCTTCGCGATGCAGGACTTGCTTTCCAATGTCATCGCCGGATTCAGCATCCACATGTCCGGCGCCTACCGCGTCGGCGACTGGCTGCTGCTCGGGGGAAATGACAACCGTGCCGAGGTCACTGAAATCAACTGGCGCTCCACCCTCCTGATCAACAACGACCAGGTGTCCTTCGAGATTCCTAACAGCGAGATCGTCAAGAACCCCATCGTCAATCTCAACTACCCGACACCCGAACACGGCGTCCGCCTGAGGATCAACCTCGACTACGACGTGCCGCCCGCCATCGCCAAGCAAGCGCTGCTTGCTGCCGCCGCGAATGCCCAGGGCATCATCGAGTCCCCCGCACCCAACGTGTTTCTCCACGAATTCGCGGATTCCTCCATCGTTTACGAACTGCGCTTCTGGATGCGCCACGCCCGCCTTCACAATGCCACCTGCGATGAAATCCGGACCTCCCTCTGGTATGAGCTCAAGCGCCGGGACATCCGCATCCCCTTCCCCATCCGCACGCTCGAAGTCCGCACGCCGAACGAACCCGCCCATTTCAGCGAGGCCAAGGCCAGGGCCGCCGGGATCGTCGCCGGCAAGGCGCTCGACTGTCTAACCGCCGACGAAGCCGACGACCTTGTCCGCAGCGGCAGGATTTCCCTCTTCGGCACCCGCGAGCCACTCGTCACCCGCGGCGAGGCGAGAAATTCCATGTTCGTCATCCTGGATGGCGGCGTCGAGGTGGTCGGTCGGAAAGCCGGCACCGGCCCGCGCATCATCCTCGCCAGGCTCGGCCCCGGCGAATGCTTCGGCGAGATGTCCCTCTTCACCGGCGAGCCGCGCAACGCCACCGTCCGCGCCGAGGTGGACACCTTGGTCCTGGAAATCCGCAAGCAAGACCTGTCCCCGCTCATCGCCGCAAATCCGGAACTCGCCGGCCGCCTCGCGGACCTCCTCCAGCACCGCCAGGGCGAGTGGGATGTCGCCATCAGCATCAGCATCAGCCCTGACGAAGGAAGCTCCGAAAAATCAGAGTCCTCCCAGCGCAAGACTCTCATCGACCGCATCCGCCTCTTCTTCAGCCTCGATCGGCCCGGTTAGTTTTCTGCTAACGGGGCAGGTGGCGTTTACACGGCAAGTTTCGGAACACGCAAATTGACCCGCTGTTTTGAAAACCTTTCCCGCGAGCGAAGGCTATTTGGCTTTGGTCGAAGCCTTGGCCGCTACCGGCACGATCACGTCTTTGTAGCGCTTCGTGACGTTGCCCTTCTTCGTGAGAATTCCTGCGGAGACGAAAATTTCCCTTTTCCCTTCGGCGCTCATTGCTTGGAACTTCGCTGATACCTGTTTCCACTGGGAGACGATGTCCGTGGGCTGTATCGTTGAAGTCTTCATGGCGGTGACGATGGCCGGAAATAGCCGAGGATGCAAGCCGGATCCCGAACGGCGATCACCGAGCCAGTCGTAATCGTTCTCGCGGAAACGGCTTCCGATAGGGAACGGGGAATCGACTTTTGCGATGCGATAGAAATGTCGAATTGCGAAACCTGACCGCGAACACCGGACTTGATTGAGTAACCCGTTTGCATTCACACCATGAGTCCTTTCCATGACAATCACCCGCCAATATCTGTTATTTGGGACCCCGCCGCAGACCCCGCCGCATGCAATGCTTGTTAGCCGAGACACAAATCACCTCCGAACGTAGGTGAGCAATCCGGGCTTGCAACAGAGATCAGGTTCCCGTACCAGATGTCAGTCAGACAGACCCGTGATATTCCAACGTATTAACAAGAGAAAGAATCCCTCCCTTTCTTTCTTCGGCCCCTTAATGGCTTAAAGGAAGCCCATCGTCTAAATTAATTTCTAGTAATTCAAGTTAGTCTTGCAATGAACATTCCTAATTTATCAACGAGTAGCTCAGCTATGCCGAGCAAATCAAGGAAGAAGTTTATCGTGGCATGTGCCCTTGGTGGACTGCTGGTCGTAGTTGCTTTGTCACGTTTCGTTAAACCTCCGGATTTTTCGCCTGAAATGATTCAAAAGACTTTGAACGAGGAACGGCTAAAAGCTGAACAGGAATTGAAACATCGAACTGAAGCGGAGCGGCAACAACGAATCAAGGCTGCCAAAGACAAAGTGACGAAACTGACTAACGATGCTTATGGCCACATGAAGGAAATCGTAAATAAGGCACACAACAAAACAGACTACATAATCGGCAGGCATGAAGCGGGCATCCCGGACCTCACTACTAAGGTGAATGAAAAGCTACAAGGTTACAGTAATGCGGTCGGATTGGTCAGGCGCATGGCTGAGGACAAGGTGCGTGGAACTCAGAAGACTCAAGATTATCTTCAGGAAGCTTTTCGACCAGTTATGGAATCAGAAGTCAAAACGGAAGCGGAATTGCGGCAAGCGTTGAAAGATTGTGCATATGAACTGAATATAGAGGCTGCAAAACTGCAGGCAGACACGGCAAATGTTCTTAATGTCGAAGGATTCAACGCCGCGGACCTCGGTGTTGAGGATGCGCTCACGCGACTTTATACCACCACCACAAAACAATCTTTTGAGGCATCAATTATGGCGACCTCGGCCACAGTGGAAGTCGTTGTCGAGGCTCTCTTAATCAAAACTACTTTTGAAACTATCAGCAAACTTCTCGCGAAAGCTGTCGCCAAAGAAGCTGGCAGCCTAGTTGTCGGTGCTGGGGGTGCCGCCATACCTATCGTGGACGTAATAACGACCATTATCGCTGTGGGGGGGGACAGTATGGACAGCGTATGATGTTTACTCGGCCGTCGATGAGTTGAAGAAAGTTGAGTCAGTCATACGCGATGGGCTGAAGGATTCTGTGCAAACGCTTGAGAAGAAGACGAATTCGGCTCTTGCTGGCCTTCATCAGGCAGCTGCCATTTTATGTGACAAAAATTGATTGTATATTCAGAACCATTACCAACCCAATTTCCTATGCGAACAATTATTATACCCGCTCTCCTGTCATTGTTCTTTTCAGTTACCCTCTATTCTCAGACTAATAAAATCGCAGGCGAGATCACGGAACATTCTATTGGTCCTGTAGCAAAAGAAGTGGCTGAGAAGGCTGCAAAGGAGCTTGTAGAACAAGCTGCAATTTCCACCGGCAAACAAGTTGCATCCTCCACTGAGGCCCAGCTCACTAAAATGATCATTGCCCAGGGCGATGAGGTGGTGATCCTCTCCCGCCGAGTTCCTGAGGCAACTGAAGTACTTGCTAGAAGCGCCCAAAAATTATTGCCGTTGACAGAACAATTAGGTGACGACATTCTCCGCGTTGAAGCTCGTGCCCCAGGTTATGCAGAAATGGCTGCAAAGACATTCGGAAAGGAGGATCTCCCGCGGTTGCTCAAACTTTCAGAGCCGGAAATGAAGGGGGTCTTAGTCGCGTCAAGTCACACTACAGAACCACTTGCACCAAAACTACTATTGCAAGGCACAGAAAAAGGAGGAATGAGCTTCTTAGAGAAAGTATCCGGCACCCAAATATTAGCAGCAGGATTGTCTGTGGCAGCAATTAAAGCTGTAATGGGCATCGAAGAGAAAACTCCACCAGGAATTGAAACGACCAAAGTAATTTCTAATCTTGCCGGTAAATTGTTATTTCCCATAACTATAGTCGGAGCCGTGCTCTTGGCAGCCTGGGGTGGTCTTGCGATCCGGCGTAGTCACAAACGTAGCAGTAATGTTGACCGATTTAATGAATGAGGTCAGCTAGATAGGGTCGTCTATAGAGTTCCGGCTGACATGACAAGGGCATCGTCGTCGGGATCACTCGCCAGCCATTCGCAGTTCTAACTGCTCGTCGCTGTTCATGCAGAGCACGCGAATGGTCGTTCGTCCGACGTCCGACGTCCGACCGGCCCGCGATGATAATGCCTTCCCAATGAAAATGATTATCCCAGCGCTGCTGGCGCGGGTGATAGAGCAAGGTAACCAAATCTGAGAGTGGATCGACGCCGGTTAGGTTGGGGCCTTTGTGAAGGTTGCAGTCGATACAGGCGAGACAGAGGTTCGAATCATCGTCGGTGCCGCCGTGTTTGAGCGGGCGAATGTGTTCGACGTGCAGCGCGGCGAGGGGCGAATCGTCCTGATGGGTTTGGCAATACTCGCATCGTTGGTCGGCACGCTGCCTCACGAGGACTCGCGTGGCGCGGTCAGGCCGCGCTGCCGGCTTTGAATTTTTTGGCTTCGCGGCGCAGGACGGCGACGAATTTGTTAGCGCGGACGTAGCCAGCGTATTCATCGCGTTCCTCGGGCGAGAGGGCTCCTTCGGTGTTTTTCGCCGCCAGTTCTTCAATCCGTTCGCGGAGCGGTTGATCCGTTTGGGCGGCCAACACCGCGTCCTCCCTGCCGGGGCGAAGTAGCTGGAGAAGGGGCAGCACGCCGCGTTGGAAAGCTGCTTGAGCACTCATGGCTGAAAGGATAGCCATTGGAGTTTCAAAGGCAAGGAGCGGGTTTGTCCATGCGGCGAACGACTCCGGGACAGAACTTTTGTAACGAGCGGGGGGCCGTTTTGAGAAAGACGCGGAGTGAGACGCCCGCCGCCACGCGGCACGTAACACTCGCTGAGAGCGGGCGACGCTCCAAAAATTGAAGCCGCCCGACTCCTCTCACAATTTGCATCCGGCACGCCTGAGGATCTGCCGCACTGTTGCCGGTAAACCCGATTTACGCTCGATGATGGAATCCGAAGCCTCTGCCCCTGCAACTTGCGATCCGAGGGCTTCCTTCATCGCTTACATCGACGAGTCCGGCGACGCGGGTTTGGTCTTCAACGCGGACGGCAATGTCCACGCCCCCTATTTTGCCCACCCCTTGCAGTTGCACGCAGAAGATGGCGGTTGCTAAACTTCAGGGTTTGAGAAAGCGGAACTCCGCCCCATGCTGCGGCCCATGATGAATCTGCTCGGGAAGAACCTGCTCATTCTCGCGTCCGCTGGATCGGGCAAGACGTTTCAACTCGGTAACCGGGTGATCGGTCTCGTCGCCATGGGTGTGGCTCCAGAAAAAATTGTGGCTCTAACGTTCACCCGCAAGGCCGCTGGGGAATTCGCGGACTCGGTGCTGATGAAACTGGCGGACGCGGCGAGCGAAATCGCGGTGGCGGATCGACTGCGGCGGGATTTGGCATTGCCGAGTGCGGATTTCGGTGAGGCGCTGGGGCGGGTGGTGCGGGCTTTGCCGCGATTGACGCTGGGGACGATGGACAGCTTTTTCGCCAAGGTGGTGCGCGGCTTCCAATACGAACTGGGTCTAACGGGTGGCAAGTTCGACCTGCTAGAAGGCCCACGCGCCGCAGCGGCGGCGGACGAAATCCTCACGACGATTCTGGGAGAAACGCTGGTGGACGCGG
>JAYVEJ010000751.1:0-2873 GCA_043748885.1 Luteolibacter sp.
CAAAGTGCGTTGCACGTCACGCAATTGATCATTCTTAGGTCCGAGCGAACAAGGTTTCGGCATCACTTGGAAAACGATATAACGACCCAAGTTCGGATAGTCTTGTTTCCACGCGGCTGACATATCGACGAAATATTGTTGATACGATTTGTAATCATAATCGCCGGTGGGTGCATCTGCGCCGCTGTTACTCTCGCCTTGGTGCCAAAAGACGCCGCGGATGCCATGCGTTAGCTTGGCTCCCACCACCCGGTTCAGCAGGTTGGCATAGATCGAATAGAGGCTACCCGCGACGGTATGATCTGCTGGATTTGCTTGGTGTTGATCGATGCGAGTGCCGCCCACCGCACCATTGATGATGCAGATCGGCATGTTATAGGTATTGGTCAAGCTGAGTGCTAGATCGAAGGCAAAATAACCGACGGTCCATTGGGTGCCGTTGCGGACCGCGTTGCCCCATGCGCCGCCGGAGCTGCCATAGGTGCGGATCCACGGGTCGTTGGTGGCATCTGCGGGTAAACTATCAGTAGCGACGGCATTCGACTGACCTTCGAAGATATAGGCATCGCCGCAGACAAGATTAGTCACGGTGTTAGTGATCGTATCAACGCCACCCGTGGTGGTGCCATACACGACCTTGTAAGTCACTCGGCCAGGAGCGAGCGGCGCGGTGAAAGTATATTTACCGGCGACCAGTGATTGGCGGTGGGTGGCGTAAAGTGTATCTCCCCCGTCGGTGGTATAGACCTTCAGGAATACGGTATCCGGGGTGCCGCTCTGGCTGCCGTTGTAGTAGAGCTTGCCCATGCCCGAGTCGTCGCGGGCATAGAACTGGCCAGTCACGGGGATTTCGTTAGTCCCTGGGGTTCGAGCCACATAAGGATCGGTGGCGGGTTCGGTGACGGTGATGGTCTTGGTGGCGGTGACGAGTGCCCCGCCGTTATTGAGGATCAGGGTGATGGTCATCGGCCCGCTGCCTTGCGAGCGGGTCAGCGTCATGACGCCCGGCACAGTGGGTGTGCCGGTGGTGATCGTCTTAGCGGCAGCGACTCCTCCCACGGACCAAGTGTAGGTTAGGTTGGCAATGCCTTTGGCTTGGAGAGTGGTCAGGTTTAAAATGTTAGGCGTCACCGTGATGGTTTGGCGACCATCCCACGTGGTAGGACCCGTGAGGGTGAACACTGGATCGGGTAGATCTTCGGTGATCGTGATCGGGACATCCACCGTCTGGATGCTTGCCGCATAGATCGCCTTGAACTGAATGATATAACTTTGGGTGCCAGTCACCCGGCCTGCGGTCACCGGCAGCGTGAATGTGTCGGTGGCGAGTATGGTATCAATGCCGTTTCTTTTTTCGATCCAATAGACTTTCTGGGCACCACCGGCTTGGCCGCTGAGGGTGGTGGAAGTGCCTTCTAGCAGCGTCGCGGAGGTGGGCGTGACAGCGAATGTGGAACCGGCTTGCACCAAGTTGCCCACCAGCGTTTGTTGCGCTCTTTGGTTTTCATATTCCATTTTGATCCAGTTGGCCGAGCGGGTGACCTTGGAAAGGCGCGCCTCGTCCATCTCACCGACAAAACTGTAGTTATTATACCATCCACCCAAACGCATGATGGAAGGAGGCGTGATGTCCACATTGGCACTGCTGGAGGCATCGAGCTGTCCGTCGATATAGATACGGGACACTCCAGGGTTTCCCGGAGTGTAGGTATTGACCACATGATGCCATTGGGATGTCGCCAAAATGGAGACCCCATTGACACCGGCAAAATTACCATCAATCACGATCCGCGGCGGACTCACGAGGCGGATTTGAACTTTTTTTCCTGCATCTTCTCTCGCCCAGTCAAAGATCTCGAAACCGCTCGTATCGGACCGGAACCATGCTTGGGTGGAGTGCGCGGTATTGCCGGAGGGAAGAGTCGTGAGGCCGTCGCCGCAATTGACACCGTTGCCAGCGACGAAGGTGCGGCCCTTGCCGATGAGGCTGTTAGTCACTGTGGTGCCTATATTGGTGGGAGTGAGCGTGCCTACCGAATCGGCCACGGTCTCGTTCAAGTGCATCACGCTAACGTAGCCGTTAGCGGCATTGAAGACATTCAGTCCACTGGACTCGGTGGCGACACCGGCCTTGCCCCAATACATCTTAATTTCTTGGCGGACGTTGGCGCTGATGCTCGGGATTTTAATCCAGACAGCGGCAGTGCTGTTAGCCGTATCCCATTGCTCGATCTGGTAGGAAAGCGGGGTGCCGGACAAGGTGGTGAAACGAATGTCGCGACCATCGGTTTGTGCTTGGCTGAAGGTGAAATTGCTCGCATTCAAGCGCAGCAACAGCGGGAAGTTAAGTTCCGCCGCACCGGTGGTGATGTTCGCGCCTTCCGGGGTGGTTAGAATGAAGAATGAGGCGGAGTTCGTCCACGTTTCATAAGACTGCACCGCCAAGGTGTAAACCTGGGTATCACCATTTTGGGCGGTGACGGTGTATGTCTGCGGCGTGGTGAAATCCCGCGCAGTGCCGGATACGGGACTGATCGTCGCCAAGGCAGAAAGCGTGAAGGTGGGCGCGAGATTGGTGACGACTTGGTTAGGCGGCACGGTCAGCGTGATATTCGTCCCCGCGATGGTGGCCGGGCCGAGTGCGCCGAAGTCGCAACTCACTATGTCCTTGGCCGAACTCGCAGGAGCGACGGTAACCGTGACGGTATAGGTTTTAGTGGAGCTATCTTCGGCGGTGATGGTGTAGGTTTGCGCACTGCTGAAGTTTCTTGAGGTGCCAGAAACAGGACTGCCTGACGCCAGTGAAGAGACCGTATAAGTGGGCGAGAGATTGGTAACCGCAGTGCCGAATGGTACAGTCACACTCACGGTGT
>JAYVEJ010000752.1:0-2873 GCA_043748885.1 Luteolibacter sp.
GGCCCATCTTGCACTCAGATTGGGAGGTCATGGCGTCTCTCCACCACCACAAAATCTAACGGACTCGGTGCTGGAATCATTCTAAGAACACAACTGGCAGAATGCTCAGGCCACAGTGGCGCGGGACGCGCCAGGACAGCGGGAATGCCTATGTCACTTGCGGGTCGGGCGATGCGGGGTTATGGCTCGGGCCATGCCGTTCCGACTTGAGAGTGACTACCAGCCTGAGGGAGATCAGGCACAGGCGATTGCGAAGCTAACCAAGTCGCTGACGGCGGGGAATCATCATCAGACGCTGCTGGGGGTGACGGGATCCGGGAAGACGTTCACGATGGCGAACTTGATCCGGAATTTCGGCAAGCCGACGTTGATCATGAGCCACAACAAGACGCTGGCAGCGCAACTCTACTCGGAGTTTAAGAATTTTTTCCCACACAATGCGGTGGAGTATTTTGTTTCCTACTTCGACTACTATCAGCCGGAAGCCTATATCCCGCGGAGCGATACCTATATCGAAAAAGATTCGTCGATCAATGACGAGATTGAGCGGCTGAGGTTGAGTACGATGGGATCGTTGCTAACGAGAAAGGATACGATCGTGGTGGCGTCGGTATCGTGCATCTATGGTTTGGGATCACCGGAGGACTATGCAAACATGATGGTGCCGGTGTGGGTGGGGCAGAAGCTGACGCGGGAGGAGTTTCTATCATCGCTGGTGGGAATGATGTTCGAGCGCAACGACATCGCCTTCGGTCGCGGAAAATTCCGGGTGCGCGGGGATGTGGTGGAAGTGCATCCGGCGTATCTCGACGAGACGGCGATCCGGGTGGAGTTTTTCGACGACGAGGTGGAACGGATTTCCAGCATCCACACGCTAACAGGTCACCTGATCGAGAGGCTGGAGACGCACACATTTTTCCCGGCGAAGCAGTTCGTGACGCCGGGCGGCAAGATGAAGCGGGCGATGGTGGCGATCCGCGAGGAGGCGAAGAATCAGATCGCGACCTTTGAGAAGGAAGGGAAACTGATCGAAGCGCAGCGGCTGCGGATGCGGACGGACTATGATCTGGAGATGATGGCGGAGATGGGATTCTGCCAGGGCATCGAGAACTACTCGCGCCACATCACCGGTCGTGAGCCGGGGGCACGGCCGTACACGTTGTTGGATTTCTTTCCGCGAGATTTCCTGCTGTTAGTGGATGAGAGCCACGCGACGATTCCGCAGGTGGGCGGGATGTATGAAGGCGACAAGAGCCGCAAGACGGTGCTGGTGGATCATGGGTTCCGGCTGCCGAGTGCGCTGGATAACCGTCCACTGCGCTTCGAGGAGTTTATGCAAATGACCGGCCAGCGGGTCTATGTTTCAGCGACGCCGGGGCCGTTCGAGATTGTCAACTCGCGGCCTGAGAATAAGACGTTCATCCCGGTGAAGGCGAATACGGGCAATGGCAGTGAGGCGTTGTTTGATTTTAAAAAACTCAAGGTGAAACCTAGCGGAAATGACCAACCGGTGGGTGCCTTCGACCCGGCGCGGCGCGGCACGCCGCTGGTGGTGGAGCAAATCATCCGGCCGACCGGGTTGCTCGATCCGGTGCTGATTCTGCGGCCGTTGAAGGGCCAGATCGATGAAACCATCGAGCTGTGCCGCCAACGGGTTGAGCGAAATGAGCGGGTGTTAGTGACGACACTCACCAAGAAGACGGCGGAGGATCTGGCAGAGTATTTGCAAGGCACGGGACTCAAATGCCGCTACTTGCACTCGGACATCGACGCGGTGGAGCGGGTGGAAATTTTACGCCAACTTCGCGCGGCGACGTTCGACATTCTGATAGGAATTAACTTACTGCGGGAAGGCCTCGACCTACCGGAGGTCTCGTTGGTGTGCATCCTCGATGCAGACAAGGAAGGATTTCTCCGCAACGAGACTTCGATGATCCAAACGGCGGGCCGGGCTGCGCGCCACATCGGCGGCGAGTGCGTGTTGTTTTGCGATAAAATCACCGACTCGATCCAGGCGCTGATCGACATCACCGCCTACCGCCGCAGCCGCCAGCAGGCGCACAATGAGGCGCACGGGATCACTCCGCAAAGCGTGAAGCGGGCGCTGCAACACAGCCTCCACACCCACGAGCACGCGAGGGAACATGCGGACAAACTGAACAGCTCGTTGGTGTCTGACGATGTGGGCACCTACGACAAGCTGCGGGTGATCGCAGAACTCACGGAGGAAATGCGCGAGGCATCGTCGCGGTTAGAATTCGAGCGGGCGGCGCATTTGCGGGACCAAATCGCGGCGTTGAAGAACGACACCCCTGCCCCGCTGATGAAGGCGGTGAAGTATCCCAGCGGGAAAAAAGGCCGCTCGCGGAAGTGAGGGGTGCGACTCAAGGGGCGATCATTCTTGGCACGGCGTGTGCATTTTATTGCACCTCTGATTTCTTTAAATTTGATAAACCGCTTGCGGTTAGTCCGTCCTAACTGTTTGTTTGGAACCTAGCAATGCATCGTTTCGCCTCAAAATCAACAATCCACCGCTTTAGATTGGTCGCGTTTCTGCTGTGTTTTCGATGCTTGGCGGTACCCGTGGTTGTGGGGCTGCTGATCTATTCATTCATCCACGAGGACCACGCCTTAATGATCGTCGCAATGGGCATGGGAGTGGTCTGCGTGGTGATGAGCCTGATGCAATGGCTGCTCGCGGGGCGCGCGCGTTGCCCGCTGTGCATGACTTCCGTGCTCGCTAGCCGAGGGTGTGCGAAGCATCGCAACGCCCGCACGTTGCTCGGCAGTTATCGTCTCCGAGTAGCGATGGCGATCTTGTTTCGGGGAGCATTTTACTGTCCTTACTGTCACGAGCCGTCCGCCATGGAAGT
>JAYVEJ010000753.1:0-2871 GCA_043748885.1 Luteolibacter sp.
CCGCAAAATAAATCATCAGACTTTTTGGCAGGTTTTGATTTGAAACATAACAAGTATTAAATAGAAGTTAAGCATTTTATTTTGCGGTGAATCCTTAGCTGTCCGATTCCACGGTTGGCGGCTATTCGTAGGTGGGTGAACGCTCCAACAGATCGGCAATTGCTGCGTGCTTACGCCGTGCGCCGGTCCGAAGCCGCCTTCGCCGAGCTGGGCCGGCGGCACATTGACCTCGTCCATCCCGCCGCGTTGCGGATGGTGAATGACCCGCATCTTGCGAAGGACGTGGCGCAGGGCGTGTTCGTGGCGCTGGCGAGAAATGCGCACAAACTCGCGGCTCACCCGGTGCTCTCCGGCTGACTCCACCTCGCCACCCTTTCCTCCGCCGCCATCGCGGGAATGATGGCGACCCCGAAACTCCTTGTCATGACCACGCTGCAAAAATCCCTTCCCCCGTTGATCGCCGCGGTCGCCGGTTGCGTTTGGTTGACGGCTCTTTCGTCAGCTGAGATTCAGATCGGCAGCCGGATCGCCGCCTTGCGGCAACACATCGCCGCGGCGGGAGCAGACAGCTCCGGGCAAAAGTTCCACACTGCCAGTAAGCCCGCGAACGACCGGATTCAGTGGATGAAACTGGCCAAGAAAATTTCCCTCCTGCAAGCTAGGGACGCGCGAGATCGGCCCGCCGAATTGGAACTGCAACGGCGGCTTGAAGCGATGAACGCGGCGGAGATTCTTGCGATGATGGATGATCTGGCCACTTGGGATCTTCCTGATTCTGGCCTCGCGACCCAGTTGCAATCCGAGCTGCTGGACGCCGCCGTTGAGAAGGATCCGCAGTTGGTGCTCCGGCATTTTAAGAGCCTGCTCGCGGCCTGGGATCCAGCGCTGGGTATGCCCTCCAAATTCGTTGCCGCCTTTGCCAAGTGGCTGAAAAGCGATTCCGCCGGTGCTACGGCCTGGCTCGATGAAATGATCTCGTCGGGGAAATTGATCTGCAACAGCATCGGCCTTCGCACCAACGAAACGTGCCGGAGCCAGATGATGGCGGACTTGACGGGTGTCGTCATCGCGGGCCTTTTGAAAACTGCGCCAGAACAAGCTATCGCCAGATTCAAATCCCTAGCATCTGACCAACAGCAGTCCCTCCTCCGATACAACCACCCACTCATGGTGGAACCCGGTGCTCAGAGGGGATTTGTGAAACTCGTCCGAGAGGGCATGACAGAAGACCAAACGGACCTCGTCTCTGGAAAGCATGGCTCATACCCCGCCATGGCGTATGAAATGGCCCATGCGGGTGGCTTCGCAAAAGTGGCCACCTTTCTCGACGACATCGGAGCGACTGCCAAGGAACGCCTGATTTTCGCGGAAATTTCGGCAACCTCCGGACTCGCCAAACTGGAAAAGAACGGGCAACTGGACCGAAAGGCGGTCGATGAAATGCGCGCCTGGCTGGCCATCCAGGCACCGCAGGATGTGGACCGGATCACCGGTAAAGTCCTGCAAGCCAATACTCTGCCAGATGGTGCTAGCTTCAAAAACATCGTCCCCATGGTCGAACAACTGTATCGAGAAACCGGCAGCGACGAGTTGCTGGTGACTTTTCTCGACGGCATCAGCGGACGGAAATTTGCGCAGGAACAAGCGACGATGGCGTCATGGATCAAGGATGACGGGGAGCGCGAACGGATCCTCTCAAAGCTGAAACCCCATCTCCCCAACACTGTTCCCGGTGGCCCATCCATTCCCTTTCGATGAAGACATCCTTGATCGTCACGACGTTGATCCTCGCTGCTTTTGCAACGCGGGGATGGCAAACATTGGATACCATCGGACGCCTGCGCGAGGTCGAACGGGCATTGATTTTCCGCGTGGCGGGAGATGCTCTGCCGCTGACATCTGGGCCCCACGAGCGAACCGCGAAAAAGCCACGAGTGGATCGCGAGGAGGAGGCCAAGGTGACCGCCGCCAGCATGATCACCGCCTTGAAAGAAGCTCAGATTTTGCGTCCGGGGGAACCTTACGGCCAGTTGGAGGCTCGCGTGAAAGCGCTCAATGATCGTATTTATCAGTTCAGCGGTTTGCAGATCCGGGTTCTGATCCGGCAGCTTCGCGATGCGCCAGATTTTGAATCCCGCCAAAGCGCCATCAAATCCGGGATTACGGCGTTGGCCGAAACCGATCCGGCGGCGGCGATCCAGATCCTGACTGACGCCTGGGGCGCACTGGACCAACCCTATGAAGTCCGCAATCACCTGCTTGGAAAATGGGCAGCGACCGACGCTCTGGCGGCGATTGACTGGACCAGGAGACATCCTGATTTTCGAGATCTCGCAGGGCCGCAAGCGACCAAGGAATTGATCCTAGGTGTGGCTGCGAACGACCCTCGAATGGCGTTTCATTTGCTCGAGGAATTCAAAGCTCGACCCCTCAATGACGATGGATTCAGTGTCGAAGGGGTTTTAGATTTTGAGGTGGATACGGCCCTGCAGATCGCTAGGACCGCCCGCAGCCTAGTGGAGCGAACCACCATGCTAGCGCTGGTGCGGGAGATGGCGGAGAATCCCGCAGCCTCAAAACCTGCGGTGCGAGTCGCGACAGCCGCCATGGTTGAGGGCTTGGCGACCTACGGCCATGAGAAGGCCACCGCATGGCTGGCCTCAGCAAAATTGCAGCCAAACGAGGCGGCGTGGCTCAGGGAATCACTCGTTAATCAATTCCCTCGCGCACCCGACGACGCGACTGCCCGGCTGATCGAGTGGTTTCCCGTCTCAAGTCTGAATAAATAGGGATGATCCTCACCGCGCCGCCACCAGATCATATCCCCGCCAGTCGCCGATGGTGATGCTTCCATCAACCATGGCGGAGCCT
>JAYVEJ010000754.1:0-2871 GCA_043748885.1 Luteolibacter sp.
CGCAGCGATGCCCGCACAATTCACCGGACCATAAGGCGGGATCGTGCCGTGCAGACTGCCGTCTGCTTTCAAGCCTGAACCCCCGTGGCCAAATGTGCCATAGCGACTCTGCGCCTTGGCCATCGCGACGGTGTATTTATTGATGCCAGCCAATACCCCGGCGTCAGGGGCTCCGGCCTCAACACTCCGCAGATAATACTCACTGAGAAAGATATTCACATAGGACCAGTTCCAAGTATCACAACCGTTGAGAGTTAGATTCGCAGGAGTGAGTCCTTGGGCATAGGACTGCAAACGCGTCTGCACCGTGGCATAGTTGGCATCCCCGGGCACCACCCCTGCCATTAACGCTAGCCCCTTGTCTGCACAGGCAAAGGCGTAACCGTTGTTAAGAAAGTTCGGATCAGCGATGAGTTCGGCGACCAGTTTGCTAGTGGCATTGGCGAGAATTTGCGTGGATTTCGGGCAGGTATAAGGAGCAGTGGCCGTGTAATCGCCCAGGATCGTCATGGCAATGTTGACATCGGTTGTAGTACCCGCGCGCCAGCGTTTAACACGCAGCGTGCCAGCACCGGTCTTTTCCGCATCGCCGATCACCATGCCGATGGATTTGCGGCTATCACTCGTGAAGACTGGCACCGTGCCGGTGCTGCCGGCCATCGCGCCGAGGATCACATCGTCGACGGCCAGCACGGCATTTCCCGGTGCGCTTGCCACGGTGATAAGAATCTGCCGGCTCAAGTCGGTCTTAAGTCCCATCACAGACGAATTTGCCTGGCCGCCCCCGTCGTAAATCCAGCCGCGCAGGCCGGTGGCTCCGAGATTGAACGTCTCATTATAAGGGCTGGAACTGTAATTGGAATCTGCTTTCAGCGCGGCGATGACCCCCGTCGCCGTGAAATCCGGGACCGCGGCATTGGCGGATGGGAATGCCACAAGCAAGCTCAGGGAGAGTGCTGCAACAGAAGAACGGAGACAAGATGGAGTTCTCATAACAGAATTCGTTAGGTGATGGATTGGATTTAAGGGCAGCCCGAAATAACTCACCATCCTCAAGATGATCGAGATGACAGTCATGAAACCATCACGCCAACCATTCTGGTGAAGACAAACTTTTATAAGGGTTTAACCGCACTTTGCTTGAAACCAGCCGTAGAACTAACTTCAACGCCGCATGTCTAAGGAAAATGCGTAGCAGGACCAAGGATTTTTGTTGGATACTTTCGGCAAAACTAGGCCACAACACGCACCAGTTACGGGCTGACCCTGAGCGGACGAAAAGCAGGTCTGATCTCTGTTTCACCGATGACAACCCCTTCACTGTGACCCACAGGGTTGGTCCAAACCTAAGTCCATCACCCTCCATTTCTATTCCGTTGACAACTGAGCCGGGAAACGCATCAGTCTGGTAGGACCATGCACCCGATACGTCTTTTAACCGTTGGCGAGCAAACCGTCGAGCACCTCCGCAATGGAATCAAAGAAGGCCGCTGGAGTGGGCGCTTGCCCGGCGTGGTGCGCTTGGCCAGCGAATGCGATGTTTCAACTGGAGTGGTGCGGGCAGCCTTGCGGACGCTTGAAACCGATGGCGTCATCACCGCCGGCGGATTGGGCCGTTGCCGCAGGATCGTTCCACCGGAACAGGGCGGAATGGCACTCCGCCCGCTCCACGTAGCTCTTTTGCTCCACGATTTCACTCAGGACACCGACCCCATCCTATGGGAAATCCAGCGCGATTTGGAAGCTGCTGGCCACATTGTCTCGGTCAGTAAAAAATCTCAAATTCAACTGAACTACAACGTCGCCAGCATCATCCGCATGGTGAATGAAACGCCCACCGACGCATGGATCATCTGCGCAGGATCCCGCGAACTGTTAGAATGGTTCGCGACGCAAAGCGTGCCAAGCATCGCGCTCTACGGTCGCTCGGGTGGACTGCCGCTGGCTCGCACGGGGCCAGACAAAGTTCCGGCCTATCTTGAGGCCACCCGGCAGCTCATTGCGCATGGCCACCGGCGCATCGTCATGATCACTCTTGCTGGCCGGAGGAAGCCGATTCCTGGGACTATCGAGCGACTCGTCCTCGCAGAAATCCGCGCTCACGGCATCGCGACCGGACCCTACAATCTCCCCGACTGGGAGGAGACGCCCGAAGGATTTCACGCGCTGCTAGAAAGCCTGTTTCGCACCACGCCGCCGACTGCGCTGATCATTGATGAAACTCAGAAGTTGATTGCAGCCATGCAGTTTCTCGCCCGCCGCCACATTGATATACCCGGCAAGGTATCACTCGTTTCGCCGGATTCCGACAAGGAGTTGAAATGGTGCCATCCGCCCATCGCCCACATGGAGTGGAATACAGGACAAATCATCCGACGGGTCGTGCGCTGGGTAGCTGCCGTTAGAAAAGGCAATCACGATCAGAAAACCATTAACTTCCCGGCGACTTTCGTGCCAGGAGGGAGCATCGGCCCGGCACCGCAAGGCTACCGTTAGGAGCTGCTCCCTATGCGATGGCTAAGGGAGAATCTATCCGGCACATCTCGAGGTGCCGGTAGAGAAACGTGATGACATCCACCTGCTCGGCGATGTGCTCGGTGAGACTCGTGCCCATCCCGTGACCCGAGCCAGAGCTAAGTCTCACTAAGATGGGGTTCTCTGAAGCGGTGGCTTCTTGCAACCGAGCGGTCATTTTCCGGGAGTTGGATGGGTTGACACGACCATCCCTTTCGCCCGCAAGAAACATGACTGAAGGATACATGGTTCCGTTCACCACATTGTGATAAGGCGAATAGGCGTGGAGGGCATGGAACTGCTCTTGATTTTTGACCGAGCCGAATTCCGTGATATTGAATGCACCGTTAGGATCGA
>JAYVEJ010000755.1:0-2870 GCA_043748885.1 Luteolibacter sp.
ACTACAAACACCCCGCCAAGCTCGGCGATTGGCTGATCATCCGCGGCCGACTCGCGGAAGTTTCCCGGGCCCGCTTTTGGTGCGCTTTTGAAATGCTCCGCGAGGCAGACGGCGCACTTCTCGTCACCGCCCGCCAAGCGCTCGCCCTCGTCCAAATGCCCGAGGGCAAACCGACCCGCCTACCCGCCGATTGGGTTGTGCGCTGGGGTTGAGGTAAGCGTCATTCGTGAAGCTATACTGCCGCGCATCAGGATTTGTGGAAAGGGGGATAAGCTTCCAGCCTGTCTCTTCCTACGCAGAATATCGGATTCTCCCATCCCATCACTCTTCCAAAATTCTAGGATTTCACGCGCGGGAGTATGTCTCCGTTGTCGATAGATCAGCGGATTTCTCCAATAGTCACTATTCCGACCGCACCCGCCTCCGCTGGCTGAAGGTCAATACCTGTAGGGATTGACAAAATCTAACACCAAAGGTGTTGCGCATCGAAGCCCAGGGTTGGTGTGAGGAACGAACATCTACCCTAGGATGTATCGTTCAATGATCCGAACCACAAGACGGTTCCGGCTTTCGTGTTGGGGTGAGTTATCCCCAATTCCATCCCAAAACCCGACCCACGCCGGAACTTCGTTGGAGTTCATGCTTTGTACCATCCCACTTTCAGGCCGCAATTCGTGCCCGCATCCCTACCCAGGCCGTTGGCCTAGGTAGGGATAGTGCACCGTTGGCGCGGAAGATTCTTCGGGCCATCGGCCCGTGATCCCTCAGCCTAGCCCAGCGGGCTGGGTGACCGGTCAGCCGGATTCATGCGCCCGATCATTCGTGAAAATAAGTCCGTGGCCGATAGAAAAAGGCAAACGGGATGAAGAGGACGGTGGTGCCTAACACCAGCCAGGTGAAAAAGCGGAAGTAACTCGCACCTTCGAGTTTGCTTTGGCCACCGGAAAACTCGCTGCGGGTGAAGCCGGCTAGAGCAGGCTTTTCCTGGATGCCAAGCTCGACTTTGCGACGGCCTAACCAAGTATCGGTGGTGGGTGGGGCGTCGCCACTGACCTTCCCGATGATGACGCCGATGTCCCATTGCGTTTTGTTAGTGCGGTCCGGACCGGCGCTGGAAATGCGGGCGTGATTGGAGTCTAGCAGATCATATATAAGTGGATTCCCCCAAAGGTCTTTGCTGTCGCCGATGAGTTTCTTGCCGACTTCGTTGGTGGGAAAACCTTCGGCTGAATTCGCCTCGATCCGGCGGGCGGCGGCAAGGAAAATCTGGCGTCCAGGAATCTCCAACGACTCAAGGCGGCCTAGTGCGCAGCGGGCGGTTAGATCATCATCGGTGCCGGTGATGCCATCGTAGCCAGGCAAGATAATAGTGCGAGGCGAGGTCTGCCAAGCGGGCGGCAGCATGGCAGTGGCTTGTGCGAATTGCACCTCGCCAGCCGACGGGATGGCGATGAAGTGATTGACCTGCGCGGTGAACTGGTTGCCAACCCATACCGATAACAAGAACAACGACATGATGAGTGATTTCATCGCCTTGGGCGACTGAGTGTAGGCGAACTCCAAGCCGACAATGGATACCATAATCTCCGATGCGGTGATGATGGTGTAAGCACCAATTTGCCAACCGACCGACGGTCGTTCCCCCGCATCGATCCATGATTGAATCAACGTCGTTAGACTAAACGATGCCGTCATTAAAATCATGCCGAGACCAATCTTGCGCAGCGGTGATAGCGGGAAAATCCGGTTGATCCATGGATAGATGACGAAGGTGAAGAGCGGGATATAGATCAGGATGAGGATCGGGTTTACCGCTTGGATTTGGGATTCCAGCCAGGTGATGCCGAGAAATTTTAAGTTCATCTGCTCGGCTTGCAGCACCCATGACGAGCCGGTCTGATCATAGAGCGACCAGAACACCGCGACGAAGGTGAATAACGGAATCAGTTTGCCGAGCGCGATGATGCCATCCCGTGAGAATGCTTCTTTAAAAAACCCGATGCCCGCCGGCGGGATGTGGACAAAGCGATTGCGCCCTAACCAAAACATGAAGGTGGCGATGGCCATTAACACACCGGGCACGCCGAATGCCCAATGCGGACCCCAATGTTCCAATAACCAAGGTGTTAGTAGAGTTGAGAAGAACGAGCCGAAGTTAATAGAGAAGTAGAACCAGTTATAGATTCGGGAAATTAGGTGATGATTGTTTTTCCCGAATTGGTCGCCGACGTGGGCGGATACACAGGGCTTAATCCCGCCGGAGCCGAGGCAAATGAGCAACAATCCGGCGAACAACCACTGCGGAGAATTGCTATAACTGCCCATGCAAGCCAGCGCCGCATGACCCAGACAATAGACGATGGATAAACAAAGGATGGTTCGGTATTTCCCGAGGAAAATATCGGCGATTAAGGCACCGAGGAAGGGCGTGAAATAGACCCAACTGGCGAACTGATGATAGTTTGCGACTGCCTGGTTGTTTGACATCACGCTGCCGCCGCTGCCGTCCATCAGATGCAAATACTGCACCATGAACACGACCAGGATCGTGCGCATCCCATAGAACGAAAATCGCTCTGCCGCCTCGTTGCCAATGATGTAGGGGATGCCCGGCGGCATCGTGTCGGTGTCCAAGGGAGTGGTGCGGTGAGACATCGTATTAACTCTTTATAACTTCGCGGAAGATTTTCTCTAACTCCTCGACGATTGCAGGCCAGCCCAGCTCGCCAGCGGTGGCCAGCGACCCAGCGGCGAGCGTGTCGCGCATTGCCGGATCTAGCAATCGATCAGCGGCAGCGAGGAACGCGAGTTCATCGCCTTTTGCCACTTTGAGGAGATTCACCTGATCGCGGCCATGCCAGGCGGCGGCG
>JAYVEJ010000756.1:0-2868 GCA_043748885.1 Luteolibacter sp.
CTCGACGGCAATCTCGCCGTATTGCGATGTGCAGTGATAGCGCTCAAATCACCCCACGCCAACCGCCACACCTGGCCCACGATCTTTGAACTCTCCGCGTTCAAACCCGCCATCCCCCTACAACTTGGTCTGCAACAATGTCCTCAAATGAAAAAGCCTTGGGTGGATGCCGATGGTCGCGAATATCCGGCTGGCCAATCCGGTAAGCCGCGTCTAGTGACCTCGCGTGCAAGGTCCGCCCGCTATCCCCAAAATGCCGCTGGGGGTTTTCAGTTGGCTGTGGCTGGTTTTTTTCCTGCAAGGGATGACGCCGGGGTTCTGGATGCCGGCCTTGACGAACATTTTAAAAGCTCAGGGCTTGAGCGGCTGGGTGGCACTGGCCTTCATGGTGCCGCCGCTTTGCGCGATGGTCTCGCCCCTCGTCGGCGGTGCCTTGGCTGACCAACGGATCGCGGCGGACCGGCTCTTTGTGTGGACCTCGTTTCTCGGTTCTGCCGCGATTCTGGCGGCCTTCGCCTCGCTTCACGCCGGGTGGAATCCATGGTGGTTCGTCGGGTTGTTAGGCGGCTATTCGCTTTTTTCCGGCCCGTCGTGGGGACTTCTCACGACCATCGCGCTCACCCATTTGGCGCATGGCGAGCGGCAGTTCCCGTTGGTGCGGCTGGGAGCCACGCTCGGCTGGATGGGGGCGGGACTGATCACCAGTTATGTGATGCACGCGGACACCAGCCCGATCGCCGGCTACGCCTCTGCCGTCACCAGGGGGTTAGGCGGAATGTGTGGTTTTTTGCTGCCTCACACGCCGCCGTTAGGTCGGGGAAATACTTGGCAAAGTCGGCTGGGCCTGGATGCGTTCCGCCTGATGAAACATCGCGATCATTGTGTGTTCTTCGCAGTCACGGCGCTTTTTTCGATCCCGCTTTCGGCCTTCTATATGTATGCGCCGGAGCTGCTCAAAGTCTTGGGCGAGAGGCATTCCACGGCGACGATGACGCTCGCGCAAGTGACGGAAATCGCCGCGATGTTGCTTGTGGGAACGGTGATGGTGCGGTTCCGGGTGAAGCATGTGCTGCTGTGGGCGCTCGGTCTATCAGTCGTGCGATTCGGGATGAGTGCCTACGCCGGAGCCAGCGGTTTGATCGGCTGGCACATCGGCGGCATCGTGCTGCATGGCATGTGTTATACCTTCTATTTCATCACCGCTCAGGTGTTCCTCGACCGCCGCGTGGACCCGGGTCTCCGCGGCCAAGCGCAGGGCTTGCTGACGTTAGTTTCAGGTGGCCTCGGACCGCTGGTCGGGGCTCTAGTTTGTGGGTGGTTGAGAAACCACTACGTCACGGCGGACGGGCAGGGTTGGATGGAGTTCTGGTCCGTCCTCGCCGGAATGATCGCGGTGTGTTTCGTGATCTTCGCCGTGTTTTATCGCGGCCTCGGCAAGCAGCCAGCGGTGGACTAACAGGACGACGGATGGATTTCGTGCTTCCACCAGTCGCTAGGAAAACTCCAGAGTCGCCGCCGATGCGCCGCACGGGAATCGTCCATACTCGTTTTCAATCGCTGGAGATCTGGGAATCTGATCTCGCGACCGAGTTCCGGGTGGCGGGGGCGCTGCACGCGTCGTTTCACAAGAAGCGGTTCCTAACCGGCTTGGCGTGGGATCTCATCGCAGCCGCGGCCCTGCTGCGCAAGGACGGCCCGCCGCGCTCGATCTTGATGCTCGGCCTCGCGGGCGGCACGGCCTTCCGGGTGCTGCGCCATTTACTGCCGGACTGCCGTCTAACCGCCATCGACATCGACCCAGAAATCGTGGCTCTCGCCCGTGAGCACATGGAGTTAGACGCGCTCGACATCGAGGTCCACACGACGGACGCCTACCCGTGGTTAGAAAATAACCGGCGCACCTTCGACGTGGTTTGCGACGACATCTATCTGGCCGGCAAGTCCGACGTATTTCGCCCACGCGCCTGGAATCCCGAACTGCTAGAGCATCTGCGGCGGGCGGTGGCACCGGGCGGATTGCTCGCGGTGAATCTAGTCACCGGCGCGGGTCACCGGACGATGCAGTCGCTGACGCGGAAAATCCTGCGCGAGGCGTTTCCTAAAGTGCGAAGTCTAACGACGGCGGAGGGCATGAACGAGGTGCTCGTCGCCGGGGAAATGGTGGCGACTCGGCCGCAGCTCGATCCCTACAACGATGCGTTTCAAGATTGGCGGGACCGAATGTATTGGGACCGGGTGGCGGTGAAACGGATTTCCTAAAGCCATGCCAGACGTGATCCACGAGCTTTATGAAAAGCAGATCTATCCGCCGATGAGTCATCCCTTGTCGGACCCGGCGGTCTCTGCGGTGGCTGCTAGAATGGGCGGGCTGGCGGTGCCTCACCCTCGGCGGGCGCGGATTTTGGAGATCGGTTGTTGTTCCGGGCACAATCTGTTACCGCTAGCGCGACGCTGGCCAGAGAGCCGGTGTGTGGGGATCGACCTAGCAGAACGGTCGATCGCTGAAGCCTGCGAACGAGCGGCGCAGGCTGGGATCGCAAACGTCGCATTCGTCGCGGGTGACTTGAGAGATTTCGAGCCGACGGATGGACCGTTTGATTTCATCATCGCCCACGGATTTTTCTCATGGGTGCCGGATGAGGTGAAGGCGGCATTGCTGTTATTTTGCCGCAGGCATCTCAGCGCATCGGGCATCGCGACGATCAGCTTCAACCTAGAATGCGGCTGGAAACTGCGGCTGCCGGTGATCGCGAAAGTCCGCGCCATCCAGCAGATGAGGGGAGGGGATCCGATGGAGGCGTTGGCTATTTTGAAATCACTAACAATGCCCGGTGATCCCGAAGCGGCGATCATCGACGACATGTTCGC
>JAYVEJ010000757.1:0-2867 GCA_043748885.1 Luteolibacter sp.
GAGGTCGAGCGCCAGCAGCTTCATTTTTTCCTGACCCGCCTGCCGCGACATGCCGGAATCTTGCAGATCATCGTCTTCGAAGTCATCGGGATCATAGGACTGGCGGCGTGAGCGGTGTGAGGGTGGCATCTGATAGAAGAAGGGTCCGGATCAAAACAACCGCTCAGCCACGGTGACGACGTCGTCGGGTTGCAGCAGGAACGGTCGGTCGCCGCGTTGGGAAACGGCTTTAAAATCAACGATGGTGACGTTGCCCCTGCGGCTGATGGTGACTTTTTTCGGGTTGGCAAGTTCGGTAAGACCGCCCGCCATGGCGATGGCATTGACAAGATCGAGTCTGCCGTTGAGCGGGAAAGCCAGCGGACCCGGCTTGGCGACTTGGCCAAGCACCGTCAGGCTTTTGCCAACGAAGACGCTCTGGTTGACGATGAGCCGATCCCCCGCCGCGAGTTGGATTCGGCCCGAAGCGCCGCTAATGGAACTCATGCTGAGGTTAGAAATCGTCCCGGCCGCGCGGACCAGTTGGATGCCCTTGGCATCGGCGTTTTCGGCGAGACCGCCGGCGGTGGCCATCGCGGAGGCCAAATCGAGACGACCGGAAACGGGCATCGGGATCTGGCCGGGATTCTTGACTGCACCGATGACCGAGATGAATTCGGTGGCGTATTCATCCACGGTGAGGGTCAACTTGGGATCGACGAGGTAATCCTTGGCGTACAGTTCACGAATTTTCGAGGCAGCGGCCACGACGCTTAAACCGCCGACCTCGACCGAGCCGATGAGAGGGAATGACGCTTGGCCGGTCTTGAGGATGCGAACCTGGACGGACAAATCCGGCTCCTCATAAACAGCCAGGCGGATGGTGTCGTTGGGGCGCAAAATGTAGGTTGCATCTTCCTTTTCGGCGCCATACGCGGCGGCGGACACTAGGACGAACAGGATGAGACGGAGCAAACCGGAAAAGGACATGGAGTTCTTCAAAATACCAAGGGATGACGAATCTGAGGGCTCGTGTGAGCGAGCGATCCGAGGCCGTAGCCGGATTATTTCATACAAGCGGCGGAGGGATAAATTTTTCTGTGAGAACAGGCCAGCTTAAAAACCGGGGTTATGCAACCGATGTGGAAGTGGACGATCATGTCAGGATATCTCGCCCTCAGAATCCCCGGCTGATGCCAAACCCCACTTGAAAGGAATTCCATGACTCCGTGGCACTGCCGCTCTGGTCGCCATAGCGGAAAAACACGCTGGCATAACAGGTATTCGACAAAACAGCCATCCCCAGCGCACTATCGACATTGAAAAAACTCCGGTCGGCCCCACCTCCGCCGGACACATTTGCGGGGAGTTGCGAGCGATTCAGGGTGTAGCCGGTGCCCAAGTTCAGAGTGGCCCGCTGGACCTTGCGGCGGTAACCCAGCCTCAGCGAAGTGACCTCGTTAAACGCCCCCGCCTGCGATGGATCTGCTTGGGTATCGCGAAACAGCGAAAAATTCATGCCCCAGAGCTTGGAGGCCTCATAATTCAGGCCAACCGCTGCCGACACCGTGGGGTCCGCCGTGCCGCCGTTTTGATAGCTAGCGAAATCCATGCCGACGCGCGAATTGAGCGCCACTTTTGAGCTGAGCTTGTAGTTCACCGTCAGCGTGGGGCCGATGGAAGTCCGCCCCGTCTGGGCACTTCCTGAAACGTAGGTGTAGCGAAGTCCCGGACCCAGCTCAGTGAGCGGTGAATATTTCCAAAGCGCCGCAGCGCCGAGGTTGAAGGATTGAGTGTTACTGAAATTTCCGCCGCTCACGGTGGAGTAATTCTCGCCGATGTCGCCTTGGAGCGACGTCTTCGGGCTGATCCGGTAGCGGCCCGTCAACGCCGATGTATAACTGGTTTGTTTCACGAAGGCCGACGAATAATTCTGGTTACTCCCCCGCTCGACCGCGACGCCACCGGTGAAGGTGGCGCTGAATTTACCCCCTTCGTAGTTGGCGACTACACCGCCACCTTGGTTGTAGCCGCTGAAGGCTGACTGATTAAAATATTCGTTATAATTGCCGCGGTAACCGCCACCAAAAGTAAAGCCGGAGGACTTGGACAAGTAATCGACGCGCCCACCGAGAGTGAGGATGAAATCATCCTGAACTGGGGCCAACGGCAGTCCGGGGCTGCGGGATACGTTGGAATCGTAGGTGCCGGATAGCGAAGTCACCACGCTAAAACCGTCGAGGATCTTCCCACCCAACCCTGCACCCGACCCAGCGGAGCTGCCAGATACCCCGTCGGGCGCGCCGGGAAGCATCGTAAATCCGCTGGGCGCAGTTGGGACAATCACCGCAGCGGCTTGCACCGATGCATCAAGCATCACCGCACAGTGGCAACCCACGCTGCAACAAATTCCCAAGTAGCGCTTGGGTCCGGTCGTGATTCTCATGCGGGTGATTTTAGGGAACCTGCATGATTCCGGCCTGACGCCGCCTGCATTTCCCGGACAACGCGTTAGGATTTAGTCCAAATCCCAGTCTCCCGCAAGGCGAGAAATTACGCTAGAATCAGCCGTCACAAGCGGGGTCTTGGAACTGCCGAGCCTTCAACTTTTGCCCTTCAGATCCTGCCGGGCCGCGTCCCGACCGGAAGCCAAAGTCCGATGACACCCTTTCTTTCTAGCCGTTGGGTTTTTTGCTTGCTCTGAAGGACTTCCCTGCTAACGAACAGCGTTCTTTCCCTTTCCTATCCCCAAAAATGAACCCTCTTCACCGACTCGTGCTCTGTTTGAGCACCGCCGCTTGTCTCCTTGCACCGCAGGTTTCTGCGGCTGGCTCGCCTGCGACGGTGTCACTGGGCGACTTGGTGCAAAGCTACGATGGAACTCCCAA
>JAYVEJ010000758.1:0-7565 GCA_043748885.1 Luteolibacter sp.
CGATGCAGCTCACGCAAATCGATCCTACGGGCAAAGTCTTGTTGGCCTGCGATTGCGCCCCAGCAGTTGAGAGGTATTCGTTCGTCCGGAGGATGAACATCTGTCCGTGCATGTCAGGCGTCTTAAGAAACGAAATGTCCTCACCAAAGAAATCCTCGTTGGCCTTGCTGGGAGTCTTTCCAGTAACAACTTTACCAAAATCACTGATGGCTTTCACTTCCCAGCCCTTGGGAATCGGCCCAAGGGGCGAGTCCATAAACTTTGCGGATTCGTGGCGGGGAAAGCGGAAGTGGACGAACCACTCGCGGTAGAGGGATTGCGTCATGTTCTCCAGGATCTTGATGCGGCGCAGGTTGTTCTCGATCAGGTCGTCGTAGGCCGAGAGGATGCCCGCGATCTTGCGTTGGGTGGGCGCACCGCCGGGCAGGCCGACGATTCTGCTACGCTCCATCGTCTGCCTGACCGGCGGACTCGGGCTTCGTAGCCTTTTACAGACAAAGATTTACACTACCCGAGGCAGGGGACAAGAAGGCTCCGATCTATTCATTCCAGCTCTCCAACAGGAGTCCTTGCACGCGGGAAAACTCCTCGGTATTTCCCGTGACCAAGGTGAGTTGGTGCTCAAGGGCATGTCCGGCGATGAGGGTATCGAGCGGGCCGATGGGTTGTCCGATCTTTGCCAAATCCTGACGGACTTGCGAGGAATGCCCTGCGGAAGCCTGCGTAAATGGAAGAATGGTCAGCGGCGCGATGAACTCCGCGACGACGGCGAGGTGGTGCTGAACCGCGCCGGAGTGCAGAGCTCCGTAGAGCAGTTCGTGGTAACTGATAGCGGATAGGAACACCGTCCCCGGACCGTGCTTCGCGAAATTGGCAACCACCTCCGGCTGGCCTTTCATGAAGTGAATGCTGGTGTCCGTATCGAGCAGGAACATCAGAACTTCACCTCCCGCTGCTCGCCTTGGGAGGGACGCACGAAGCTGTCGTCGAGTTTACCGGTAGCGAAGGATGCGAGGTAACCGTCCGGCCAGGAATTTTCGTCGGGTAACGGACGGAGAACCAAGGTTGCCCCTTTCCGCTCGATCTCGACGCGTTTGGCGTCGAGCCGAAATTCCTTGGGAATCCGAACCGCTTGCGACCCACCTGAGATAAACACGGTCGTTTTCATTGCCGGATATACGTATATCCCTAGATTCTACTCTGCAAGTTGGAAGTTTGGATCACGCCCCGAGCTTCGGATCATAATCCTTCGGCGTGCGGATGATTTTCTCGATGCCGTGCTTGGTGACGAGGTTGCCAGCGCTGGAGCGGCTCTTGATGCCGAACTCGGCGAAGTGCAGTGGGCGAATGAGATTTCTCATCCGCAAGCCGGACTTGAGATAGACTAACAACATCTGCGCCGCGCTTTCCTCGTTGGTCTTGTGAAAGGCGAAGTAAAGGACGCGGCTGTTCGGCGTGCCCTTGGTTAGATCGTATTCCTTGTCGCGGGTGATGCCGCCGACGGTGAAGCGTTTGGCGAGGATGGGGCCGTCGCGGCCGTCCCGATAGATCATCGAATAGATGAGGTCTTCTTCCTTGCGGAAAATGGCCATGCGCAACGGCTTTTGGCCGACGAAGACTTTGTCCGCGACTTTCATGATCCGCATCTTGCCGTCGGAAGTGAAGGTGATGAGGTCGTCGATGGTGGAGCATTTTTCCACGGGTTCGCCGTCTTTTTTCAGGCCGTAGCCGGCGAAGCCGTTCTTGGCGTCCAGATAGAGTGTCTCGGTGGCGGCGACGACTTGCATGCGGTCCACCCGCTCGAACGAGGCGATCTCGGTGCGGCGTTCGCGGTCCTTGCCATACTTTTTGGCCAGCTCCTCATACCAACGGATGGCGTATTTGGTGAGGTTGCGGAGATTTTTCTCAGTCTCCTCGATGGATTTCTCGAGGCCGCGGATTTCCTCGTCGGCCTTGAAGGCGTCGAACTTGGAAATGCGCTTGATCTTGATTTCAGTTAGCCGGACGAGGTCGTCCTCGGTGACTTCGCGCTTGAGGAGCTTCTTGAAAGGCTTGAGGCCGTCGTCGATGGCCTTGAGGACGGCTTCCCAAGTTTCGCATTCTTCGATGTCGCGGTAGATGCGGTTCTCGATGAAGATTTTTTCTAACGAGCTGAAATGCCATTTCTCGGCGAGTTCGCTGAGTTTGATTTCGAGTTCCTGTTGGAGCAGGTCGCGGGTGTGGAAGGTGGTGCGGCGGAGAATTTCGGATACCGCCATGAACACCGGCTTGCCATCGACGATGACGCAGGAGTTAGGCGAAATGGTTAGCTCGCTGTCGGTGAAGGCGTAGAGCGCGTCGCGGGTCTGGTCGGGATCGGCACCGGCGGGCAGATAGACGAGGATGTCGGCATTCGCGGCGGTGTTGTCCTCGATCTTCTGGATCTTGATTTTCCCTTTGTCGGCGGCGGTGACGATGGACTCCATCAGTGCGCCGGTGGTGGTGCCGAAGGGGATTTCCGTAATCCGCAGATAACCTTTTTTCTCGGTGGAAATGCGGGCGCGGACCCGGACTTTTCCGCCGCGCAGGCCATCGCGGTAGTCGGACGCATCCATAATGCCGGCGGTGGGGAAGTCCGGGATCAGGGTGAACGGCAAGTCGCGGAGGACGGCGATGGCAGCTTCGATGAGTTCGTGGAAATTGTGCGGCAGGATCTTGCACGCGAGGCCGACTGCGATGCCCTCGACGCCCTGCGCTAACAGCAGCGGAAATTTCACCGGCAAGGTGTCCGGCTCTTTACGACGGCCATCGTAGCTGGGGAGCCAATTGGTGGTTTTCGGGTTGAAGACGACCTCGTTGGCGAACTTCGTGAGGCGGGCTTCGATGTAGCGCGGGGCGGCCGCACCGTCGCCTGTTAGCGTGTTGCCCCAGTTTCCCTGAGTGTCGATGAGCAGATCCTTTTGCCCAAGTCCGACGATGGCGGCACCAATCGACTGGTCACCGTGTGGGTGGTAGTTCATCGTATTTCCGACGATTCCGGCGACCTTGTTGTAGCGGCCGTCGTCGAGTTCGTCCATGGCGTGGAGGATGCGGCGCTGGACCGGCTTGAGGCCGTCGTAGAGGTGGGGGACCGCGCGTTCGAGGATGACGTAGCTGGCGTAGTCGAGGAAATAGTCGGAATACATCGCGCCGAGCGAGGCATGGTGGTCCGGGTCGTGCGTCATGGGGGCGGATGGTTAATGAACCGGAAGCAGCCGCGCAAGCCTGAGGTAAGAAGAACGTTTGCCCTCGGTGGCGAGGGTGATAATCATCACGCATGAAATCGGATCTCACCGGTGGCCTTGAAATCGACCGCCGCAATTGGCTCAAGGCAGCCACGTTCAGCGGCGCGGCCACGATGGTTGCGGGAGCAAATGCTTTCGCCCAAGTCTCTCAGCCCGCCAGCAAAGTGCGTGGGGTGATTTTCATGGTTTCTGATGGGATGAGTCCGGGCGTGCTGACGATGGCCGAGGCCTACTCCAAACTCACCCGCCACCGCAGCACGCAATGGTGGTCGCTGCTTAATGACCGCAACGCCGCTCGGGGGCTGATGGACACGGCGTCGGCAAACTCGATGGTCACCGATTCCGCCGCGGCTTCAAGCGCATGGGGCGGCGGCCAGCGGGTCAACAATGGCTCGATCAATGTCAGCACCGACGGCCGGGAGATCACGCCTATCGCCGCGATTTTGAAGAGGAAGGGCGCGAGGATCGGCCTTGTTAGCACCGCCACCATCACCCATGCGACGCCGGCCGGCTTCGCCGCTTCCGTTTCCAAGCGCGGGGACGAGGACGACATCGCGCCCCAATATCTCGACCGGGTGGACGTCCTGCTAGGTGGCGGCTCCGGCCATTTCAGTGCGAAGGACCGCGTTGACAAACGCGACCTCGCAGGCGATTTCGCGAAAGTAGGCTACGGCATCGTTAGTAGTCGAGACTCACTGCTCGCTTCGCGCGAGGAAAAGCTGCTAGGCACCTTCACGCGCGGCCATCTCCCCTTCACCATCGACCGCGACCACAACCCGGCGATGGCCGCCGCAGTCCCGACGCTCACGGAAATGACGCAGGCCGCGCTCAGTCGGTTTCTAACCAGCGATAAGCCATTTCTGCTGCAAATCGAAGGTGCCCGCATCGACCACGCTGCGCACTTGAACGACATCGGCGCACTGCTAGCCGATCAACTTGCGTTCGACGACGCGCTCGCTGCGGTCATGATTCTCATCGGCACGCGCGATGACATTTTGCTAGTCGTCACCAGCGACCACGGCAACGCCAATCCCGGCCTCAACGGCATGGGCAGTGGTTATGCGGAAAGCACTCAATGCTTTTCCCGAATCACTAACATGAAGGCATCCCACGAACGGCTGTTCGCCGAGTGGACGCAAACCCCAGGCGGAACGACCGGCTCGCTCACCGCGCTCATCGAGCAGCACCTCGATTTCACCCTCAAGCCCGAGCAAGCCACCGCGCTGATCGAGATTTTCGACAAGCACCCGGTCGTCGAGTGGAACGAGCAGCTCAGCAAGCCGGAGGGTTTGTTAGGGCAATTCGCCGGCAATCATACTGGCATCGGCTGGACCGGCACGACCCACACTTCCGACCCCACGCTAGTCTCCGCGCTCGGCCCGCAGTCTGACTTGTTCAGCGGGATGGTGAAGAACTCGGATGTGTTTGGGCATCTGATAGAAGTGTTGGGGTAGCGGCGGTCACCGATCGCCGCCATTGAATAGGACATGCACGCACTATGTTCTTCGCCTGCGCGACATTTGCCGGAAATTTGAAAAAGAAGTGCCTCGCCCGCAGATTTGCGAAGAACTTCATCATCCCAAGCTCTTCGATTCTGTCGCAGCCGATGCCCCCTTGACCGCGGGGATTCGCGTCCCACTGTCCGCCATGCCACAGACTATTTTGATGATCGGGGGAAACTCAGGGATTGGCCTCGCGACGGCGCGGCTTTTGCAAGCGCGGGGCGACACAGTGATCGCCGCAGCGCGCAGTGCCGGACCGCTTGAGGAGCTAGGAATACCCGTGCAGGCGTTTGATGCGCTCAACCCCGGAGCATTGATGCTCCCGCCGGTTCTGGATGGCTTCGTTTACTTTCCCGGCAGCATCACGCTGAAGCCGTTTCACCGACTCACGGCGGAAGATTTCCTCAAAGACTATCAGATCAACTGCCTCGGTGCCGTGTCCACATTGCAGGCCGCGCTGCCCGCGTTGAAGGTCGCCAGCACCGCATCTGCGGTGCTGTTTTCCACCGTCGCGGTGGCGCAGGGAATGCCGTTCCATGCCTCGATCGCAGCGGCCAAGGGCGCGGTGGAAGGATTGGTGCTATCGCTCGCCGCCGAGCTTGCGCCGAAGATCCGCATCAATGCCATCGCGCCATCTCTAACTGCCACGCCGCTTGCGGGAAATCTTCTAAACTCGGACGCGAAAAAAGCAGCCTGCGCGGCTCGCCACCCGCTCCAACAGATCGGCCATCCCCACGACGTGGCAGAACTGGTGGGCTTCCTCCTCTCCCCCGCAGCGAAGTTTTTCACCGGCCAAATCCTGCGCCCGGATGGCGGGCTTTCCTCCATCCGGACGTTTTGAAATGCAGCCGCTCAACTCTAACTTCTGCCCATGGACGCCACACTGATTTACCCTCACCAGCTTTTTAAAAGCCACCCGGCGATCTCGAAAGGTCGGGAAATTTATCTCATCGAGGATCCGTTGTTGTTCGGAAATGACCCGCATTGGCCGGCGGCGATGCACCGGCAGAAACTGATGCTGCACCGGGCGTCGATGCAAGCTTACGCCGCCGAACTCGCAGCGGCGGGTCACCGCGCCCAGCAAGTGGAAGTGCCGGATGGATCATCGCTCGACAGCGCCGACCTGCTAGACCGTGCGCTGCCTGCGGCCATCAGGGAAATCCACCTCGTCGATCCCGCAGACGAGATTCTGATGAAACGAGTGCGGCGGTTTGCGATGAATCGGGGCATCCAGTTAGTCGTCCACACCTCGCCTAACTTCCTCAGTCCACCCGATTTCTTGGAGCCGCATCTGGCGACCAAAAAGAAGCCGTTTATGGCGAAGTTCTACGAGCACCAACGCAAGCGGATGAATGTCCTGCTAGAAGATGACGGCAGTGCTCTAGGCGGGAAATGGTCGTTCGACACCGAGAACCGGGCCAAGCTGCCGAAAGGCCACATCCCGCCGCGCGAGCCTCTCACCCGAGCTAATGCCTACACCCGCGAAGCCGCCGAGTATGTGAGCCGCAAATTTCCCGACAACCCGGGATCGTTGACGCACTTTCGCTGGCCAGTCACTCGCAAGGACGCGGAGGCATGGCTCGATCAATTCATCGACGAGCGGCTTGCCACCTTCGGCCTGTATGAAGACGCCATTTCCACCGAGCACGCCACCATCTACCACTCCGCCATCACCCCGGCGCTCAACATCGGACTGCTCGATCCGCAAGAGGTTATCGAGCGGGTGATGGCGCGAGCTGGCGAGATTCCGCTCAACTCGCTGGAGGGATTTATCCGCCAAGTCATCGGCTGGCGCGAGTTTGTCCACGGCATCTATCAGCACCGCGGCAGCAGCATCCGCAGTGGAAATTTCTGGAACTTGGAGCGTCCCCTGCCCCGCTCGTTTTATGATGCCAGCACCGGCATCCCACCGGTGGACCGCGTCATCCGGCAGCTACTCGACGACGGCTGGTGCCACCACATCGAGCGGCTGATGGTGCTCGGGAATTTCATGCTGCTCTGCCGGATCAAGCCGGACGACGTCTATCGCTGGTTCATGGAATTGTTCGTCGATTCCTACGACTGGGTGATGGTCCCTAACATCTACGGCATGTCTCAGTTCGCCGACGGCGGCACCTTCACCACCAAGCCCTACATCTCCGGCTCTAACTATATTCTGAAAATGTCCGACGAGCCGAAGGGCCCGTGGTGCCAAGTCTGGGACGGCTTGTTCTGGACCTTCATCGGCGACCACCTGCCGTTTTTCCTGGGGAATCCGCGGCTCGCAATGATGGCGCGGAGCTGGGAAAAAATGGACCCTCAGAAGCAAGCGCGGCACCGCAGAGAGGCGGACGGGTTTCTAGCGGGAGTTCGTTAGCGACTCCGGGACAGCACTTTTGGAGTTGAAACCTTGCAACAGAGACAATGAGAAAACGGCACGCCGGTTTCCTCCGGGCTCAACCATTTGTCCATCGTGCGCATGGGCCAATCTAAACGGTTGCCACCACCCGATGGAATCGCAAAAAACAGCGTGTTTCAAACACGCGCACCGCTAACTTTCCCGGCATTGTGAAACGCATTCCTGCCGCCTACCGGGAATGTCCGGAAGCAGGCGCAGACTTGGTGGAGACGCCCGAACCCTCACGGATCGGATAGCCTTCGCGCGATGTCGTTTCCAAGCGCAGCTCGTGCCATAAAAGGTAGGAGTTCAGGAGCAAGGTGATTAGCCATGCAATGAATTTCCCCAACGGCAGCAAAATGGCAGCAATATTTTTTGCGTTCTTCAGGCATCGTTGGAGTTTGCGATGCAGGCGACGTTTCG
>JAYVEJ010000759.1:0-7555 GCA_043748885.1 Luteolibacter sp.
GGGTATGTGTTCTGGGTGGTCGGCGGGATGGAATTGATCGAGCGCCTCGCCTACTATGGCGTGCGGACGGTTTCCACGATTTATGTGACGCGGGCGAAGTCCGACGGTGGACTGGGCGAAACGATGGCGACGTTTGGCTGGTTGAGTTTTGCATGGTATCTGATGCAAATGGGCGGCGCGATCTTTACCGGCGGGATCTCGGATCGTCATGGCTACAAGCAGACCATCTTCGTCTCCACGTTGATTAAATGCTTCGGCTATTTGTTAATGGCTTGGTTTCCTAGCTACTGGGGATTTTTCGCCGGGGCGATGTTTCTCGCCCTCGGCACCGCCGTCTTCAAGCCGGGCATCCAAGGCACGCTGATTCTAGCGACGAGCCGCCGCAATAGCTCAGTGGCGTGGGGAGTCTTCTATCAAACGGTAAACATCGGCGGTTGGGTCGGACCGTTGATCGCTCTGCACATGCGCCAGACTTCATGGTCCATGGTCTTCTATACCAATGCCGCATTTATCTGTCTAAACCTAGTCCTACTTCTGACCTACAAAGAGCCGGGCATCGAGAATCGGCTGGTGCGCCGGGCCATGGTGAAGTCCGGTGCTGTCCGGGAAACGAGCCTCATCCGCGACTCACTGCGGGAACTCAAGAAACCTCATCTCTATCTCTATCTGATCATCTTCTCGTTGTGGTGGTTTATGTTTCCCATGATTTGGGATGTGCTCCCGAAATATGTAGAAGACTGGGTGGATACCGGAGCAATCGTCAACACCCTCTTCGGGCCAGACGGCACCCGCAGTGGCGTCGCTCATTTCCTGCTAGGGATGAAAGGGGATGGAATGACCATCGAACCCGAGGGCATCGTCAACATCAACTCGGGCATGATCATGCTCACCTGTTTTCTGTTTGCAGGCCTCAGTGCCAAGATGCGGGCGACCTCCAGCTTGTTGATCGGCACCGTGTTTGTGGTGGCGGCGCTCGCCCTCCTCGGGCTGTCCAATCTCGCCTGGATCTGTGTCGCGGGGATGGCCGTATTCAGCATCGGAGAAATGCTCGCCAGTCCTAAATTCAGCGAGTTTCTTGGCAACATCGCACCGTCCGACAAGAAGGCGATGTGGATTGGATTTTCACAGATACCGATCTTAGTCGGCCAGACGTTAGAAGGCAAACTCGGACCACAACTGTATCATATGTTCTCTGAGAAGGACGTGCTCGCGAGGAAGATGTTAGTTTCTAAAGGAATGGACCCGGCCCAAGTCACCGACACCGTGCTGCCGGTGGGTGAGGCGTTCCACAAGTTAGTTGAGTTCACCGGAATGACCCCGGCGGTGCTGACTCGGACGCTTTATGATACGCACCTAGTCGGGTTGCCATGGTTAATCTTCGCAGGCCTCGGCGTGCTCTCAGCGGGGATGATTTGGGCCTACGGTAGATGGTTCAGAAAATTTGCTGAGAACGAAAAGCGCACCCAGCAAACCACTCAAATTCAGTTATGAAATCCCAAGCATCAACGCTTCTTAGCGGCTGCCAGTTAGCCATCGCCACCTTGTCCTGCTGTCTTTCCACCATGCATGCACAATCCTTTTTCGATGACTCTCGGCTCGACGATCGGACCCGCGATTTGAAAGGCCCATTCAATTACTTCCTCACCCCGAGTGATGCAATTGGTTTCATGGATTCACCTAAAGCATTTCAACTTACAGGCGATGGTGCCTACAGTTCGTTTTGGGGTGAACTCACGGTGTGGGCCGGGACGCCGCTCAAACGATTAAACAGCCGCGTGAGAACTCTCGATCAAGGCAGCTTGCCGGTGATTAACTATGGCTCGGTGATCGATGGGATTGAATACCGGGTGAAGAGTTTCGCCGCGCCCGTCGGGCTGGATCCGCAGGGGAATTTACTAGGGTTCTGCCGGATCACTGCCACCAATCCCGGCAAGAAGTCGCAGCGGGTCGCGGTGGGGGCGCGAGTTTATGATATTGAAGGCGCATGGCGGCAACCGTTGTTCGATCACACCCGGCCCATGTGGTGGGTCAATCGCTTCATGGACGAGGCGAAATGGAAGCCGTGGAAGATCTGGGAACCGACCACTGTGATGAATGGTGGCGAAGTCCATCGCACGGACAGTCAGCATCTAGCATGGCATTATCAACCCGATGCTGCTGGCTGGAAAGTGATCGAAGCACCCTCTAACTGCGAGCCGTTCGAGTTTGTGATCGAGCTCGCTCCCGGCAAGTCGGCCTCGGTCGATATCACCATCCCCTTCGTGCCGGTGGCGGATGATCGCACCGCGCAAGTCAAGGCAGTGGCGGATGCGAAGTTCGACGACTACCTCGCCCGCAGCACGCAGTTCTGGGAGAAACAACTGCACCCCGAGACGGTTTTCGAAGTGCCGGAGAAGAAGGTCATGGAGATGCACAAAGCATCGTTGATGTATGATCTCATGGCCCGCGATTTGCAGGAAGATGGCAAAACCTTCATCCAGACGGTCAGTGACGTCCAGTATAACCAATTCTTCTCGCGGGATGCGGCATTCATCATCCACACCTATGACGTGTTGGGTTTAACGAAGATTGCGGCGGAATGCCTTGAATATGTATTGCTCAAGGATGACCAAGGCAAGCTCACCGGCCTGCGGATGACTCACCCGGACGCGTGGGGTCAAGCCATGTGGACTCTAGCAGCGCACTACCGAGTCACCGGCGATCTTGCGTTTGCCAAGAGAGTTTATGAAGTCGTGCCGGGACATGTCGCAAAATTGGAGGAAGAAACTGCCAAAGATCCATGGGGCTTGTGGCCAGTCGCCGGACCTTATGACAATGAACGCATCGACGGCCACTACACCGGCCATAGCTTGTGGGTATTGCGCGGATTGAAGGATGCCGTCGAGCTGGCGAAGGTCGTAGGCAAGAATGATGATGCCGTGCGATTTCAAAAATTGTATGATGCATATTTTGCTAAATTCGACCTTCGCCTTAAGGAGATCACGGCGAAGACTAACGGCTACATCCCACCCGGTCTCGATGATCCACTCGCCGGGATGGACTGGGAAAATGCCTCGGGCGGCGTCTATCCATTCGGTGTGATTTCCGCTTCAGACCCGATGGTGCTAAACACCGTCAAGACCGTCCGCGATTTTGCCTATCAAGAGGGCATCATGACCTACGAGCACAACGCCTACAAAGTCCGCAAGGCAAAGGAAGCAAAAGGTGTCGATTGGTCACAACCGGAACACACGGTGATTCATCATTATGAAACCTTTAACGTCATTCAGACTCTGATCTCGCTGGGAATGGACCGCGAGGTAATTAAAGATTTCTACTCCTATCTCGTCCACACAGGCAGCACCCAGACGGGATTCGAGTATGATATCTGGGCCTGGCGCGATCGGAATTTCCATAACAACTACCCGCCCCATGGCTGGAGCGCCGCCCGCTTCAATGAATGTTTCCGGAACATGCTAGTCCGCGAAGATATGCAAGAGCCGGTGCTGCATCTAGCGTCCGCACTCTCACCGCTTTGGCTCGAAGCAGGCCGCAGTGTCCGGGTGGAAAAGGCTCCCACCGATTTCGGCCCGGTTTCATACACCATCGATTCCACGGCGGACGGAGCAAAGGTAACGATCAACTCCCAGTGGCGCAAAGCCCCAGCCAGTTTGAAGTTTCATATCCCATGGTTTGTCGATCTGAAGTCCGCCACGCTCGATGGCAAAGTGATCGAAGCAAAAGACCGGGTGATCGACTTGCCCGCAGATGCTCATCAACTCGACCTCAAGTGGACACCTATCTCAAAGTCAAATCTCAGTTATGACAAAGGCGTGGAGCTCTATGTCGATAAATACTGGAAAATCCAACACGGCGAGAAAATCACTGACTTCGACAGCCGCTGGATTTTCCCCGAGTGAAGCCACCAATCATTGGTCAACCATATATCTAACGTTATCTAAAATCTACTTCTGGTCCTCTCATGAAAATTACTCGTATTCTCGCCTATCAAGTCGATCTCCCGTTGCATGAAACCACCTACAAATGGTCCGGTGGCAAGTCCGTGACTGTTTTCGATAGCACCATCGTCGCCGTGGAGACGGATGACGGCCTCGTCGGCTATGGCGAAGTTTGCCCGTTGGGGCCGTTCTATCTGCCAGCGTATGCCGAGGGTGTCCGCGCCGGGATTAAAGAACTGGGTCCGCATCTCATCGGCTCCGATCCACGGGAGTTAGGTAAACTCAATCATCTCATGGATGCCGCGCTGAAGGGACATCCTTATGTAAAGAGTGGCATCGATATCGCTTGCTGGGACATCCTCGGCCAAGCGACCGGCCTGCCAGTTTGCGTCCTGATGGGGGGGCGTTATGGCGAAAATATCCGGCTCTATCGCGCGATTTCACAAGAGTCGCCGGCGGAAATGGCAGTGAAGGTCGCGGACTACCGCGCCCAAGGTTACTCGCGTTTCCAACTCAAAGTCGGCGGCGATCCAGATACGGACATCGCCCGCATTCACGCCGTCGCCGCAGAAATCCAGCCGGGTGAGCGCCTCGTGGCCGATGCTAACACCGGCTGGTCCCAGCACGAAGCGGTGCGGGTCGTCCGCGCCGTCCGCGATCTGGATGTCTATATCGAACAACCGTGCCTCAGTTATGAAGAGTGCCTCGCCGTCCGCCGTCAGACGGACCACCCATTTGTGATGGATGAAAACATCGACAATCTCGACATGCTACTGCGTGCGAAAGGCGACCTTGCCATGGACTTGGTGAACCTAAAAATCAGTAAACTCGGTGGACTCACCAAAATAAAGCAAGCTCGTGACCTCTGCGTGAGTATGGGTATTGCAATGACGTTAGAAGATTCATGGGGTGGAGATATCACCACTGCGGCCATCGCGCATTTGGCTCATAGCACGCCTGAGCAATTCCGTTTCACCAGCACCGATTTTAATAGCTACGTCACCGTCAGCACTGCGGAGGGCGCACCTCAGCGGGTGAATGGATTTATGGCCGCCAGCACCGAACCCGGTCTCGGAATCAAGCCCCGGATGGAAGTTCTCGAAAAACCGGTCGTGATTGTGCAATAACTGGCGCGAACGCCCCGTATGCAGGACACGATTCTGCGAGAAAATGAGCTGCCGCCAATGATCATCCATTTTTCAAAGCCGGCAGCTCGATTACTTCCCGTAATCGCGCTGATTTCTCTGCCGCTCCAAGCGGCGGAGAACGTCGCAGGAGCGGCCGCTCTCGTGGAGAGAAACTGCATTGCCTGCCACTCACCGTCAGAACATCAGGCGGAATGGCTGCCCTCACACCTCGCGCCGAAGCTGTTGGATATCGGCAGCCGGGTGAGCGTGGATTGGCTTCAAAATTACCTAGCGGCACCTCATCAGACGATGCCCGGCACGGCGATGCCCGATCTGCTCCATGGGAACAGGGAGCAGGCCGAGGCTCTGAGCCACTATCTTATTTCACTGGGAAAGCCCGATTTCCGCCGGGTGATGCCGGATCGCGCCGCAGTCGCCCGTGGTGAGAGTCTCTATCAGCGCATCGGTTGCGTGGCATGCCACGCGCCGCAGAATGGCGCGCCGATTCCTCCGGATTCCGTGCCATTGCCGGTGATGGTGAACAAGTGGGCGGTTGATGGGCTGAAAAACTTCCTGCTAGATCCGTTGGCGACGCGGCCCTCAGGACGGATGCCCGCCATGCACCTGACCACGGGCGAAGCGGCGGACGTAGCGCACTATCTCTTGCGCGACACCCACTTGCCCGCCGTCGCCGAGGTCGCATTCTATAGCGGGCGGATTCGGGCACTCGAAAATCTCGATACCGCCGAGGTAGCGCGCACCACTCCCGCAACCGGACTCACGCTCGAAGGACCGATGCGGGATCGCGGCGTTGCCCTACGAATCACCTCATGGCTTACCATTAAGCAAGCTGGCGAATATACATTCTATCTTAAAGCAACAGGTGCCAGCCGCCTTTCCATCGGCGGGCGTTGGGTGCTGGGTGAAGAGAGTTGGGAAGCGGAGACGGTCGATGATAAATACGCGCTGGATCTGCTGCCGGGGCGCTATGAAATGAAACTCGACTATGTGCAGCGGGGAACGAATGAGTCCGCGCTGGCAGTGGAATGGAGTGGTCCTGGATTTGCCCGAGGAGTGATCCCTGCCGCGCTGTTGACTCATGTTCGCGAACCTTTCGCAAACCCGACCGTCGAAGTTCCGGTGTTCAAGGTGGACTCGGCGAAAGCTGAGCAAGGTCGGTTATTATACAATTCACTCAACTGTGCCACCTGTCATGAAGCCAAGCCACCGACACAAGCTCTGCCAGATTTAGCGCATCTTGATGTCACTCGCGGTTGCCTAGCGGACGTTCCTGCGGGTGCTGCGCCCGACTATCATTTTGACGTCCAGGGACGTGATGCACTGCGCAATGCTATTTCAAAACTATCTATCACATCGCCCACGCCACAGCAGCGCGTGGCACTCACTATGACATCATTTCGCTGCCTGGCATGTCATGTCCGCGACGGTGCCGGTGGTGTCTCGCCAGAGCGTGCTGCTTACTTTACTTCGAATGTCGAAGATCTCGGTGACCAAGGTCGCATCCCCCCAAACCTCGATGGGGTGGGGGATAAACTGCGCCCGGAGTGGCTGCATCAAGTCTTAGCGGAAGGTGCCAGTGTGAGACCGTATCTAAATACCCGGATGCCATTATTCGGCGCAGCAAATGTCGGCCATCTAGCGGAATTATTCATCACCCTAGACCGCCATGCCCAACCGTTCGCGGCGGCGGCCGATCCGCCAGAAATACAGCGCGAGGCCGGGCGGAAACTGGTGGGAACCGACGGGCTTTCATGCATTGCGTGCCATCGGTTTAACCGCCAACCCGCGCATTCCATGCAGGTGCTCGATCTGACTTCCACCACCGGACGGCTCAATGAGGATTGGTTCCGGCGCTTTCTTCGCGATCCTAACGCGTTCCAGCCGGGCACTCGCATGCCCAGCCTATGGCCTAACGGACGCAGCCTGATTCCGGCCCTGCTAGATGGCGATACCGACCGCCAGCACGCCGCACTTTGGACTTATCTCGGCGACGGTGCACAAGCGAAGTTTCCCGAAGGACTGAGTCGCAAGAATATGGAAATCGTCGTCGGCGGGGAGCCTGTGGTGTATCGCGGAAAGTTATGGGAAGCTGGATTCCGGGCAATCGCGACCGGATTTCCGGGGCAAGTCAATGCGGCTTTTGATGCCGAGGATGTGCGGCTTGCCTCGATCTGGCGCGGTCGCTTTCTTGATGCTTCACCCCACTGGAGTGCGCAAGGGATGGGTAGCATTCGCCCACTGGGAGATAACATCATGTTGTTCCCGCACGGCTCGCCATTTGCAATTCTCGCCGATGAAAAATCACCATGGCCGGTGGAATCAAGCAAGACGCTGGGAATGAGATTTTCAGGCTATCAAATGGATGCACTTAAGCGGCCGACTTGGCTTTATGCCTTCCGTGAAATGAAAGTGGCGGACTTCATTTCCGCCAGCGGCCCAGCCGGATTGCAGCGGGTTCTGAAGTTCAAT
>JAYVEJ010000760.1:0-2840 GCA_043748885.1 Luteolibacter sp.
GGATTCGATGACGGAAGTTTATAAAATTATTTAGTTGGGGTTTCTCATGAACGCTCAACTAAGTTATGGCGTTAAAAAAGTTTTTGCAATTCAGTTTCGATGACGGCGGCAGCCTCTGAGACGGTGATTTCGCGGGCGGCTTCGTGGTCGAGGCAACTCATGGAAACGCCGTCGATCCCGCAGGGCGTGATGGCGAAAAATGGCGGCAGGCATTCCGGGGTGATGTTGATGGCGAAGCCGTGCATGGAGATCCACTTTCGCACCCCGACGCCGATGGAGGCGAGCTTGCGGTTGGCCACCCACACGCCTGTTAGCCCGGCACGTCGGCCGGCGTTCACGCCGAAGTGATGGCAGGCGTTGATCAGCGCGTCTTCGAGTTTCCGAAGGTGTTCGTGGAGATCCTTGCCGCGTGAGGTGAGGTTGAGGATGGGGTAGCCGACGAGTTGGCCGGGGCCATGGTAGGTGGCCTGGCCACCGCGGTTGATTTCGTGAACGGGGTAGGGGAGCGAGGTGGGATCGCGGAGGGAGGATCGGTCGCGCAGGCGGCCAATAGTATAGACGGGCAGGTGCTCGAGTAGGAGAATGGTGTCGCCGCCGGTGCCGGTTAGGATGGCTTGGACGTGCTGGTCCTGGAGGCGGAGACCTGCCTCGTAGTCGAGGGGGGCGGGGAGATGGAGGAATTGGAGCATGGGGTTATACATTAGGGGTTACAAGTTATTGGTTAAGAGGTGGAGAGAGTTGTTTAGTTTACTAATCATCTCTAACTTTTAACGAATAATATGAATCTATCAAACAAGCCGGCGTTCGAGGAGTTTGGCCTTGAGGGGATCGGATGCTTGGAGGTGGGCCATGCCGATGGCGAGGGCGTCGGCGGCATCGGGCGGCGGAGTTTCGGCCAGTCCTAACAACGCGCGGACCATGAAGGCGACTTGAGGTTTGCTGGCGTTGCCATTGCCGACGACGGCCATTTTGACTTTTTTCGGCGAGTATTCGAAGACTCGCAAGCCATGGTCGGCGGCGGCGATGAGGGCAGCGGCGCGGGCGGCTCCCATGGAAATGGCGGTCTGGTGGGACTGCACGTAGATGATGCCCTCGACCGCGATCTCGTCGGGCTGGAATTTCTGGATGACGTTGACCAGATGGGTGCGGATGGCGGAGAGGGCGGCGGATTGCGGGAGGGTTTTAGGGATGGAGATGACGTCGAAGGCGAGGACGGTGGGTTTGCGGGGATCGCCTTCGAGCACGGCATAGCCGGAATTCCTAACGGCGGGATCAATGGAGAGGACGCGCATGGGGAGAAGCTAGGTGGACCCGGTGGGGAGCCAAGCAATTAAGTTCTGGGTCCAAGTGGTATCAAGCACAAGCGGGAATGCCGATTTCACGCGGGCGGCTCGAGGAAGTGCATACACGGGGGGAAATGAAACGGATGCCAAATTCAGGTGGATTTTTCGATTGACGCGTCGGGCGATCCCAACTTTTCTGTTCGCAAGTGAGACGCAGTCGCAATAAGACAGAGTTTCCCTTCTATCTATCATCATGAAAATCAATCACCTCCCTAACGCCTTTCGCGGTCTCATTCCGTACCTTGGAGTCGCGCTTGCGATGGCCAATTTTGCGGACGCCGGCAGCCGCCGTTTCACTTACAGCTACGAAACGACCACGATGGCTGCTGGTGCCATGGAACTCGAAAGCTGGGTCACTTGGAAAACGAACCAAGCCGACGATCCCGATTTCGAGCGCTTCGACATCCGCCATGAGTTTGAGTATGGCGTCACGGACCGCCTCCAGCTCGCCTTCTATTTCGCCGATTGGCGGCACGAGAAATCCTCGACGGAATCCGGCAAGACCGAGTTCCGCGATGTCGCAATCGAGGCCATTTACAACCTCACCGATCCTAACACCACGCCCTTTGGCTCGGCGATCTATGGTGAAATCAAAGGCAGCGACGACTTCATCGAACTCGAAGCAAAGCTACTGCTCCAAAAAAATCTGGGAGCGTGGATGTTGGTTTACAACGTCGGCGGCGAAATCGCGTGGGAGGACGACTATCAGAACGACGTGGCGGAATTGTTCCAAACCGCTGGGGTCAGCTATCAGCTCAATCCAGCCTGGTCGGTGGGTGCGGAGTTGCTGCATGAAATCGCCGTTCCAGACGTGGACACCATCGGTAACAGCGGGGTTTATATGGGACCGAATGTCTCATGGCGGAGCAATCGCTTCTCGGTGGCGCTGACCGGGTTGTGGCAGGTCACCTCGCTGGCCGATGAGCCTGATTTCCAGCTTCGGACCATCTTCGCGTTGGATTTCTAACCATGGAAACCCAACGACGCATCTTAGCCAACTTCCGTCACGCCCTCGCGGGGGGGGCGGTCGGGCTGTTGGTTTTCTCGTGTGCGCCTAGCTTCAGTGCGCCGCCTGTTAGCCCGCAGCTTGTGAAAACTTCGCCCGCACCGCAGTCGCGGCTGGAGCGCGGCTATCAGCTCCATCAGGCGAAGTGCGCGAAGTGCCACGCGTTTGAAAATCCTGCGGACTATGGGGTGGAGGAACTCACGCACGAGATCATGCCGGTGATGGCGAGGAAGTCCAAACTGGAACCGGCCGACGCGGACGCGGTGCTCGCTTATTTGTTAGCGGCTCGCAAGTTGCCGCCTCCGTGAATCGGGGTTGATCCTTGGCCGCGAATGCTTTTAACGTGCGCCCATGTTCGGCGGTATCAAAGACAGTCTCACTTCCTCGGCGGCGAAATCGATGTTGGCCTCACGGCTGGATCGCTACGGGAAAGTCACCGAATTGCAGATCCGCAGCCGTGAGAAAACGATCCTGATCGAGCTGCTCTTGGA
>JAYVEJ010000761.1:0-7495 GCA_043748885.1 Luteolibacter sp.
TCGCACGGCCATTTCCTGAGATTCGGAGAGTGGGACTTCCGCCTTTGATATTTCCTTGCCACGGCTGGCTTGGGCCTGCGCCTTGTCACCGAGGATGGCCAGCGCCATCGAACCCCAGTCGCGCAGGCTGTCGAGCTTGAGTGGAGGCCCCTGGTTGTCCGATAAAATCACTTGGTCGATGCCGATGCTGCCCCATGCGCCCGCGGCATTATCCGTGAGACGCAAGCGCAGTTCCTTGCCTTGCCATGGCGTTAGATCGAGTGTTTGGGCCGTGAATTGATTCGAGTTTGAGCCGGTGAGCGAGTGGACGACCTTGCCGTCCAGCAGGATTTCGACGGCGAGTTTTTCTGGATTGTTGCCGCCGACAAGCAGGAAGGTGAGGTAGCGTCGCGTGGCCCTGAAGGCCGGGCTAGTGAGAGTGCCGGTGAGGTTGTCGGGATCTCCTTTGTCGGCGAGACGGCTGTTGTTGGAATGGGCGAAGGATTGCCCTTGTTGGCCTTTGACGTAGGGCAGGGTGCCGTGAATTGGCCCACCCTTGAAGGCGTCGCCCTCGGTCAACCAGCCGGTTCTCCCCCAAGTCTCGGATTCAAAATCAGCCAGGGTAATGTCTGGACGCTCACCGGCGGTGACGGCACGCACGACTCCCATCACCATGGCACCGCCCGGCAGCGGCATCACGCCGGCGATGCGGCGCAGGCCGGCGACGGTGGTGGACGGCTGATAGCGGATGGCAGCGTTCTCAAGATAGGCTTCCAACCCGACGCTGGCAGCACTTGCTCCTGAGTTTTTTAGGGTGATTTCCATTACCGTCACGGGCAGGCTGGAGTTGTCGTAATCCAGTGGAATGAAGGGTGAAAAAGTTTCCACCACGGCGGAGATTGGGCTGGCTGGGTCGTTGAGCTTGATAGTTCCAATCGGGTATTGGCCGGTGAATTCCACCTGCGGAAATCCGCTGTGATCAAGGCGCTTTTCCTGACCATTCAGATGCAACACCAGCCCGTGGCTGATATTCCATGGGGATTCCATCTTGGATGGATTGATGTAGTTGGCACCGTCGCGTTCGGGAATTTGGACCTCCTTGGTGCCGCCGTTTGGAATGCAGCCTTCGTGCGGCGCATTGAAGATATCCCAGCCCCAGAGCCGACCGTCGCCCCCCAAATAGACGGTGCCGGTGCCGATGCCAGCGACCGGCATGCCAATGTGTTCTAGCGCGGCCCAGTCCTTCCACGACGAGGGCTTGCCGCGGGCGGTGAGTGCTGCCAGCCAAGTGGCGCTGAGCTTTTTATCGAGCGGGACCGGGTGCTTGGAATCCAAGCCGGAGCCGGCATTGGCATTGGCCGTAAATGGACCAGCAAAGGCGCGAGGTGTTAGCAGCGCAGCCGTACCGAGACCGGTGAAGCGGAGGAAATCGCGGCGGCTTGGTGAACAACAACCGGATGATGGAGTGCAGGAGGATTCATTCATAATGCGAGAGTTTGTGAGGGTTGGTATTCGAGGGCAGCGCGCAGGGTGGCTACACTAGGAAAGATTTAGAATTTTTAACCACTGATTGCACTGATTGACTGATTAAGAATCTGAAATTCATCATCTTCAAATCAGTTAATCAGTGAAATCAGTGGTTAATTCTAATCCCCGCCAAGTTTAGTGTTAGTTTCCGAGCGCGGTACGCAGACGCGTTTCCTTATCGCCGTCCCAGTAGCCACAGTCGAGTTCCAGGAAAACGCTGGTGTAGGGGAGTATCTCATCGGTTTTGAGGATGGTGACGTTGAAGAGCTTGGAGGACTCATCCAAGCGTTTGATGATTTCCATATGCGGCGCGCTCTTGACCTGCGCTCCTTGCAGCATGGCTGCTAGATCTTTGCGGCATTTGTCGATGCCCGGTGCGTCTGCCTCAGGGATCTTCGCTTGCTCGCTATCCATCCATACAATCGGGCGGACGTGTTTTTGTTTCGCAAGCATGGCTAACACTTTTTTCAAAGCTTCGGCCTGGGTGCCGCCGACGTAGGTGGTGCGGATGCCCGGTGCGCTCTGCAGCGGATACGCGCTATCGGCGATGACGATGAAATTGCGATGGCCGAGGCGTGGCAAATCTTCGCTGAGTTCGGCCTGCCAGCCCTTCGTTTCATTGCAACTCATCAGCATGAACAATGGCAAACAGCAGGCGATGGCATGGAGCAGAGGGCGAGTGGTCATGGGGGTTTTGTTGGCTTGGGTGAATTTTAAAATGGAAGTGTTGTCGTGCGTTCTTAGCTTCATCAATCAGGAAGTGCCGGCCAAGGAAGGGGGAGAACAATTTGCAAAATTTTTTCAATGACTGGGTGGAAAATCGGACCAGTTTGTTCGACCTTCCTATCTTGGATTGGCGTAGCTCGACCCTCGGTGCGCCTCATAGCTAAGGGCATCGGGGGACCGATGGATGGACGGTTTCTTCCGGTGTGGCATATGGCTTCGGCTCCTTTTTGCAGCCTTGAGTCGGTCAAAAAAACTTGCGGAAGAGGGTGGGGGAAAGAGCTTCACGCCTAACCAACTTGCCGACACACATCGAATGTTTCGGTTTACTACCATGTCAGCCTCGCCACTCGATCGCCGTCGTTTCCTGAAACTCAGTCTAGGTTCTGCCGCATTCGCTGCGGCGTGGGGTCGTCCATCCGTTAGCTTGGCTTATGGCACTCAGGGTTCGCTCTATCGCAGCATTGTGCCGGAAGGCGCAACGGCTGCGGCGAAAGGGATCAATACGACGTGGCTGGCATCCTTGCGGGTGCGGGAAACTAACGAACCCACCTTCACCAAGGCGGCTGACCAACTTCGTTACATCGGGATGCCGGTGGGTGGCATCGCTTGCGGCACGCTCTATCTCGGCGGCGACGGTCGGCTGTGGTTGTGGGATGTCTGGCACAAGGGCGGCAGCGAAGGCATTCGCCCCCGGTCTCGCTACTACACGCATCCGAATGCTGGCAACAGCGGTAACAGAGGTTGCACCGACGGGGCGAATTACTTCGCGCCCATCAATGTTTGGAATGCCAACCCGCCGATTGATGAAAAGCCGTTTCCGTTTGATCAAGGTTTCGTCCTGCGCACCGTCGCTAACAATGTGGTGTCAGTAAAAACTCTCGATCAAAGAGGTTTCTCGGGAATTTCCTTCAAAGGCAGCTATCCGCTAGCGCGGGTGAGTTATACCGATGCCGCCAGCCCACTGAGTGTTGAATTGTGCGCACATCCTATTTTTATCCCACTCAATACGCCGGACTCCGCACTGCCAGCCACAGTGATGGAATACACTCTAACCAACAATGGTTTAGTTTCGGTGGAGGCCACCGTGCTGGGATATATGCAAAACCCGGTGCTACTCGATACCGGCTTGCCGGTGGGAATGTCCCGAGTCAACCAGATCCGCGACGGCAGCGGCTGCGCGTTTCTCGAATGTCGTGCCGAGGGCACCGCTGTGCTGCCATTTACCTATGCAGTTGACTACACGGTCTTCGCCAGTTTCGAAGGCACCACTTATGCGCCGTGGATCGCCACTGGCACCGCCTTCGGTAGTGGCCCGGTGGCGGTCCCGCCCATCAATCACCCGTATGCGGATCTCCAAGACGTGCGCGGTGTCGGCAGCAGCTTCGTCAATACCTGGCTTGCCTCAGGTGGTGACGGCCCCACTGGCACGCTTACGAGTCCGGCGTTTACGCTTGGGAAGAACTACATTCACTTCCTGCTAGGCGGCGGCGCGGTGAGCGGGATCCAAGTGCGTCTGCTGGATGCTAGCACCAATGCGCAATTGATGATCGCTACTAACAGCACGAGCGCTAGCACCATGAAATGGCGCACTTGGGATGTCACTGCTCTGGCCGGGCGCTCGGTGAAAATCGTGGTGGAGGATCTCACCACTGGATCGTGGGGTCAGCTTGGGTTTGATCATGTTTGTTTCAGCGATAAACAGCTCGCTCCGGAGTATGTGATCTATGATGACTTCGAGCGCGCCGCTTATGCACCGTGGGTCACCACCGGCACGGCCTTTGGCAGCGGTCCTATTCTGATAACCGACATCGCGGCCTATCAGGGAGATGTTAAAGGTTTCGGCTCTCGCGTGGTAAACTCCCACGCCAGTGCGCCCGGCGTTCCCATCGATGGCAAAGATGTGCCAACCGGAACTTTGGTGAGTCCTCCTTTCACCGTCACCCACGGTTATATCCATTTCCTGCAAGGCGGTGGGAGTAACTCCGCACTGGAGCGTGTGCGCTTGCTTAAGGTTTCCGACGGCAGCCAACTCCGCATTCAGTGGGGCAATGACACTAGTACGATGGCCTGGCGCACCTTCGACGTCCGTGACCTCCGCGATCAGTCGGTTAGGTTATCTATCGAAGACCTCGGCACCGGCGGCTGGGGAAATGTGGGTATCGACCAAATCGTTTTCAGCACCAATCCCATTGCGCCTGCCGCTGTCACCGATCTCACCACGGTGGTGGATCGCGGCAGCATCGGCATCGCCGAGCTTGGGGCCGCTGCCGGACGGATCTCCGCTGCTGATAATCTATCCACCGCGCTGCCATGGCTCACGGGAAAATCCGCTGATACCGGCGGCATCGGTCGCACGCTCACGCTTGCGCCCGGAGCCGTCGCCACCGTGCGATTCGTGGTGGCCTGGCATTTCCCCAATCTCCCGAGCAGCCTGCCTGGCAACCGCCGCGAATACCTCAACCGTTTCGCCAGTGCCTTCGCGGTGGCCGATTATCTATCAGTGAATTTCACCCGCCTCGCTGGCGATACTCGGCTGTGGGTGGACACCTGGAAAGATTCCTCACTGCCGTATTGGCTGCTAGATCGGGCACTCGCCACGTCGTGCACGCTGGCTACTGCCAATTGCTATTGGTTCACCACCGGTCGCTTCTATGGCACCGAAGGGATCAATTGCTGTGAAGGCACTTGCGGTCATGTTTGGTATTATGCACAAACCATCGCCCGCTTGTTTCCTGACTTGGAGCGCGGGATGCGGCAGAATGTCGATCTCAACGCGGCCATCGCCCTCAACAGCAACGGCTCGGTAAAATTCCGTGGTGAGTACAATGGCGACTGGGCGTGGGATGGCCAATGCGGAGTGGTCCTCCGCTGCTATCGTGAACATCTCGGCAGTGCCAATACCACCTTCCTAACGGCTAACTGGACTAATATTAAGAAGACCCTCGATTTCCTCATCGGCGAGGATGCTAACAACGATGGCGTCAGCGAAGCGCGCCAGCACAATACACTCGATGCGGATTGGTATGGTCGTGTGCCAGCACACATCGGACTCTACGCCGCTGCCCTCAAAGCGGGTCGTGAAATGGCCACCACCATGGGCAATGCTAGTTATGCTACCACTTGCAATAACTTGGCCACCGCTGCGATGACTCGGCTGTCCGAGCGCTTCGTCAGCACCCCCGACTATGGTGAGGGCTATTACACTCAACTCATGGCCTCAAACATCGGAGCGCTCGGCCACGCACAAGGTTGTTATATCGACCAAGTGATGGGCGAGTTCTACACCCGCATGATCGGGCTGGAACGAGTGACCGACTCCACCCAAGGCCGCGCCGCCCTCCGCAGCATCTGGCGCTTCAACTATTCCCACAATCTGACAACCTTCCTTTCCTCTAGCGGCTTCACCCAAGGTCGGATCTATCAAATGGCTGGTGAAGCGGGACTTCTCATCTGCACCTTCCCGAATGACGGTAATCTATGGCCCGATCCGGGAGCAAACTGGCAGGGGAAATATTTCGCGGAGTGCATGAGCGGCTTCGAATACCAAGTCGGTGCGCATTGCCTCGCGGAAGGTTTACTTGATGAAGGACTGACGATCATCCGCGCGATTTATGATCGCTACCATCCCGCCAAGCGGAATCCTTATAATGAAATTGAGTGTTCAGATCACTATGCCCGCGCGATGTCGAGTTATGGTGCCCTCATCACCGCCAGTGGCTTCCGCCACAGTGGGCCGGATGGCATGTTAGGCTTTGCGCCAGTGCTCAATGCAGACGCTTTTAAATCCGCCTTCACCGCCGCGCAAGGGTGGGGGACTTACCAGCGGAACAAGCAAGACCAGCGAACCAGTGAAACCATCACGCTCAAGCGAGGCACCTTGCGCTTGCGGAAATTTGAATGCGCTTTGCCCACTAACACCATGGGTTACCTTGCCCAAGCCAAAAGCAACGGCACCACCATCGCCGCCAGTTTCACGCTCACCGGCAGCACCCTGCGCTGCACGCTGCCTGCCGACCTCAACCTCGCGGTGGATGATACTTTCCAAATTATTCTCTTCACCTCCAGCCTCGCCGCCGCCACCGATACGGATAACGACGGCCTCACCGACTTGGAAGAAGTCAGCGGCATCGACGATCTCGCCACCGTGATCGACCCGCGAGGACGTGTCACGAGCCCGGCCTCCACCGACACCGATGGCGATGGCACGAAGGACGGGGTGGAAGCTCGACTTAATACCAATCCGCTCGATGGAGGTGACTATTTCCAACCGCTGATCACGCGGTCTGTGTTAGGTGAACCCACACTCACTTGGCCAAGCGCCACCGGCACTTCGTTCACCATAGAGCGCAGCACGAGTCTGCTCGGCTGGGCGCAAATTGCCACCAATCTAACCGGCAAGCCCGGGCACACGAGTTATACCGACACCAGCGCACCCGTCGATACCGCCCAATTTTTCTATCGCGTGCGCTTGGATTGATTTAGACCGTTCGCTCACGTTTGCTTAGGGAGGTCGGACACTCTTGTCCGACACGCCAATGAGAGGTGAAAGTGAAGAGCCTCCGGCGCGTCCCTTTCGCCACTCGTTGGTCCACGACAGTAGTGTCGTGTGCCCGTGCGAACGCACTTCCATGAAATCAACCAGTGAAAGTCTGAGACATCCCGAGTCCGAGCTACGGGAGAGTTGTCGTGAATGACTGGGGTGAGAACGCCGGGAAGGTATCATGTGGACGCGTTGAATGGGAGCGCAACGGACATAGAGTCCCCGGAGGGGAGTCCCGCTAGGAATGAGCGATAGCCAATCAAAGCTGTCCGGGCAGGCATCCGCGCCAGCGGGACCGGGCCGCAGTCAGAGTCGCCATAGTGGTTCAGCCGGATCGGACAAGATCAGCACAGAAAGAACCCGTCAGCCGCCATGGGAAAAGGTCCGTAAAAACGCCGGGGCTTGTGGCGTGGACGGCATCACGATAGGGCACTTTGCGCAGAACAGCCCAAGCTGGCTGCTCGCCACTGTTAGCTAAAATTTTTTCTCGATCCGTTGGGCTGGCTGATGGCCGGACTCGGCTTTGCAATGGTGCGGGATGCCGACGCCATGGTCGTCCTCTGCCGCAGTCAGAAAGAAGCCGAATCCGCGCTCGAAAAGCTCCGGGAATGGATGGCCGGGGCCGGATTGACGCTGCATCCCAACAAAACCCGCACGGTCGATATGAATCTAGCAGACAATCATTTCGACTTCCTCGGCTATCGGTTCCCACGAAGCCGCCGG
>JAYVEJ010000762.1:0-7480 GCA_043748885.1 Luteolibacter sp.
AACGTCAAAAGTGTGGCACGGCGGAGATTGAGCGTCCAGAGCGAAGCGAACGTGGGATGTTACCCGCCGTTGCCACTACTGGCTTATTCGGCGTCTTGCCTAATCGAACCACCATGCGAATGCTCCCCACGGATCGAGCCTGAAGTAAAAACAAATCCCTACCCACCCGGTGAAGTATAGAGCGAGGTGCGAAATCAAGACACCATTCTGGGGGCGATACGGCCGCATAGCCACAAGTGTGAGCCAAGATGGGAAGGCGACAATTGAAGCGAGGAACAGGACTCCAAACAGAATGTATGCAGGCCTCTCATCGACATACCCTGGATGTGGCGGCCAGCCTTCTAAGCGGAATCGAAGGTAAAAACTCAATAGGATAACCGAAATCAGCGTGACTTTGGAGCTTATGGCGGGCACCCAGCTAACGGTCGTCTTTCTCATTTGTGCCAACGTCCGAAGTGATGCCACCCCCGAGGGGCAGGCTAGATTACAGAATAGAGGTTCGGAATGGCCCTCGATGCGGACTTTGGTGCTGCTGTTAAAAACTTGGCACCTCTTGCGATGGAGTTGAAAATGCAAAGATCCCAGACTGTTCAGTCCAATCGTACTGCGTTGGTTGCTAAATCCGTCCATCGCGAAAACCAAGCCGCCGATGAATTTATGCTTCACACCACTGGTTTCCTCGGCAGCAATGTATTCGGGGATGGAAACGATTCTTGGAGATTCCAAAACAATCATAGCCGCAGGTTAATGAGATTTCGCCGAGGTCGCAACTTCCAAACCCTTCCTCAATCGTCCTCGTCCTTCGCGCCTTTAACCCGGACTTTGCCGCGGAGTTTGGCCTCAATGAATGGATCGAGATCGCCGTCCATGACTTCTTGGATGCTGCCGGATTCTTGGCCGGTGCGGAGGTCGAGGACTTTCTGGTAGGGCTGGAAAACGTAGGAACGGATCTGGTTGCCCCACGAGACGTCGCCCTTTTCGCCGTAGGCGCGGTCGGCCTCGGCTTTTTGTTTATCCTCCTCGATGGTGTAGAGCTTGGCCTTGAGGATGTCGAAGGCGAGCTCCTTGTTAGCGCCTTGCGTTCTAGCAGCGGTGGAACGGATTAGAATACCGGTGGGGAGGTGGCGCAGGATCACGGCGGTCTCCACCTTGTTGACGTTCTGGCCGCCCTTGCCGCCGGAGCGGGTGGTGGTGATCTCGATGTCCTTGTCGAGGATCTCGATCTTGATTTCCTTCGAAACTTCCGGTGTCGCGTCGATCGAGGCGAACGACGTGTGGCGCTTGGCATTCGAGTCGAACGGGGAAATTCTAACTAACCGATGGACGCCGCGCTCGCTTTTCAGGAAACCATAGGCGTGGTCGCCGGTGATTTTTAAAGTCGCGGTGCGCAGCCCAGCTTCGTCGCCGTCCTGCCAATCGAGTGTCTCCACGGTGTAGCCCTTGCGCTCGGCCCAGCGGGTGTACATGCGGTGGAGCATTTGTGCCCAATCGCACGCTTCGGTCCCGCCAGCACCGGCGGAAATGACGAGGAAGCACGGCGAAATATCGCTCGGTTGATCGAGCAGAGTTAGCAGTTCGTAAGAGCGGATGTCGTCCTCCAAGCCTTTGGCATTGGCGAGCGCCTCGCGGGCGAGATCGGCATCGTCGTATTCCTTCGCCAGGGAAACACCTTCATCGATGTCCGCCACGCGGGATTCGAGTTTGAGAAACGAGTCTAACTTCTTCTTGAGTCCGGCGGCCTTCGAGCTGATGGACTTCGCCTTGTCCGAGTCGTTCCAGAACTCGGGCGCGCCCATCGCCTCTTCGAGCGTGTTGATTTCGTTTTCGAGGGTCGGGACGTCAAAGATACCTCCTGAGTTTCGACAAGCGGCTTTTTAAAGCAGCCGTATCGAGCGCCAGGAGGTCAGCGGTAGGAAGTAAGGACATTGCGGGCGGAGAAAAGGGTAACCGGCGGGATGACGCAAGGCTGAACGTCGTGGCGGCTCCCGCGCTGATCGGGAAGGACCGGGAGTTTTCCAAAATCTCACGGGAACCCGCGGTGACCGCTGGCCCACTAACCAAATTTTACGCGTCCAGGCTCGACAACCCACGACCTGAACCCTCAACGTTTACTTGGAAATCGAATCACGATCCCGCCCCTCCGATCCTCCTCTCACTCTAGCGAATTTCCCCCTCCGCGCCATGCAAGCATCCCCATCCACGCCTCCGCTCGTTTTCATCAGCCATGCGGCCTCGGATTCAAGCTATGCCTCCCTCATGGAGCAGAAACTGCACGGATTGGGCATCCCGGCATGGAACTTCAACACCCAAGTCAGCCCCGGCGACGTGTATTTAGAAAAAGCGAAAAACGCCCTGGAATCCTGCACCCACATCATGGTCTTGGTGGGGCCGCGCACTCGGGAAAGCCAGTGGGTGGATATGGAAATGGAGGTCGCCATGGCACCTTCCGAGACCGGCGCGGGCGCGAGCTTGATCGGAGTGATTCTGCCGCACCACGAGGATTTCTCCCGCCCCTACTATGAGCCGGAAGCCGTGCCACTGCGCTTGCATGACTTCGTCCGCCAGGGCGTCGCCTTGCTCAAAAAATGGTCCGAAGATCCGGAGGAAATCCAAGCGTGGCTCCACCTAGCAGACCAGCGCTGCGGCGGGATGAAGCGCACCCGGCCATCCCTTTCCACCCTCAAGTGGATCCGTGAAAAGGCATGGAACAACGAAGGCGAAACCGCCAGAGAAGGCCTCCCCTCGCTCAGCTCCCAACACATCCGCCCGCAATGAAAAAGCCACCGCTGCTCAAGGTCATCCTCGTCTATCACCCGACGAATCTGCGCCATGTCATCCAGCATGAACTCGCGTTGCAAAAAGCTTTCGAGTATCTCCAACCGGACCGCGCCACCTCGGATCTCGATGAAGTGCCGGATGTCTGGCAGCGCGTTTCGCTCAAATCCATCACCCAAGAATCCGAGTGGCTGGCGGAGGAACAGGAGGATCAGGGAACGGCACCCACGCTCTTCGTCGTCATTGTCACCGAGCAGTTAGTCAATGACCCGCCGATGAGGGCAGCACTTGATTTGATCGCTTCGTTCATTTCCGAAACTTCGCCAAACGGTAATTCAGACCTGCTCATCTACAGTCTATCAGACATTGCGCTCTCGGACCTTCCTCCGGTCTTCGCCAAGAGACAGGTGAAGCCGAACGCCGCGCTGGGGGAAAACCGCATCGCCCCGCACAAGCTCGGCCTCATCGCCCTGCACCGCGCGAGACTGCTGTTAGGGGAAACGCGCGAGTCGGACAAACTCAAAATGTTCATCAGCCACGCCAAGCTGGATGGGATTTTTTTCGCCCAATCCCTCAAGCAAAGCATCGAAAGCATCCCCGAGCTCACCGCCTGGTACGATGCAGAAGACCTCACCAGTGGCTCGGATTTCCTCGCGGAAATCACCGCGGCCTCGGCCTCTTGCCTCTTCATCGCCGTCCGCACCAACGCCTACGAACAGCGGAAAATCTGCCGCGAGGAATTCATGACCGCCATGCTTCACGGCGTGCCCATCGTCGTTGTGGATGCCCTGATGCAGCCGATTTCCGAGGCCTCCGCCTTGCCCTTCTCTTGCGTCCCGAATGTCCGCATCCCGGATGGCAACACCTATCGAGTTTTGTTAGTCGCCCTCCGCGAGCACCTCAAGCTGCTCCTCATGCGGGCCTCGGCCACGGAAAAAGCCGGTGCGGTCTCGAATTTCCGCGTCTGGCCCCGCCTTCCCAGCCCCGCCGCCTGCAAGTGCGCCTGGCCCGGCGTCAATCCCACCATCCATTTCTGGCTCATCCCCCGCGCCCTTTGCTACGATGCCGAGTTCCTCGAAATGCGCGATTGGCTCACCTCGCTCAATTCCGGCATCGTCATGGATCACCTCGAGACCTTCCGCCCCGCTCCCCTCATTTCATGACTCTCACCGACTCCAGAAAATTCCTTGGCCGCAGCTTCGGCCTCTCCATTTCCGCGCCGCCAGCCGCCGACCCGGGCTGGCCCGGCTACTATGGAGAACCCAGCGCCGTCATCGACCAATTCGTCTTCACCGAGGGCATGAACTTCCTCTTCGAAGGCGGTCGCCTCGTCCTCGGCCACCGCTGGCATGACGGCAGCGGAAAATGGGACGACCGCGGCGTCCTCAACTACCTCGTGGAAAAATCTCGGGATTTCCGCAGTTTCCGCCCACCCACCCCCGCTCCGGACACTGGCGAAATTCCCCCCGCCATCCTCAATTTCCTCGCCTGGCCCGACGCCCCGCCCACCGCCGATGTCCCGGAAGCCCAGCGCCTCATCAGCGAGGGCATCCTCTCCATCCAGCAAATTTTACCCCCCGCCATCGCTCCCGCCCTGCTCGCCAATCCACCACCGCCACTCCAGCAATACGCCCGCATCCGCGCCCTCACCGCCATGCGCCAGCGCCTCGTCGCCGAGACAGATTTCCGCATCTGCATCGGTGGTGCCTTCGGCAAAAATGAGCGCCGCCTGCCCGGCATCATCGAAGAAGCACTCCTCACCTGCGCCGCCGGTAAGCCGCTCTACGTCAGCGATGCCTTCGGCGGAGCCTCCAAAGCCCTCGCCGAATGCCTGCTCCAGCGCCGCGTGAAATTTGGCGAAGAGGAAACCTTCTACACCCCACCCGAGACCGCCTCGCTCATGGCTGCGCACGCCCAGAACCACCCATGGCCCAGCGACCTCGAAGGCCCCAGCACTCGCGAGGGCTGGAACGCCTTCACCTGGTTCCAGAGTCAGCCGTTAGAAGACATCGCCACCCGCGCCGGCCTCACCCTCGAACAATACTGCCAAGTCCTCGCCGCCCGCGACGTGGAAAGCGCCATGGGCTGGATCCTCGTCGGCATCCAAAACCTCATCGCCGCGAAGAAATAGTGCTCCATTCCCCGCCCGCTCCCGAGAATGAACCCTGTAAATTCAAAGCTGTGATTTAAATTTACAACCATATTTCCCCGCGAGGTGAGTAAGACCAGCCTCGCCAAAATCACTAAACCAACCATGCAGCGTATCCGTTCAGCCTACATCGGAGATTCCACAGTCCCCCCCTCCCACGCCCTCTACATCGAGCTCACCACCCGCATCACCACGCGGCGTTTGCATTTTCGCTCGGGGGATGAGGAGACGGCGGTGGAGAGTGTGCACGCTATTTTCAAACAGACCCGCGAGCTGATGGTGGCGAACCCGGGTGATGAGGGTTTCCTGAGAATCGCCGGGCAGATGCTCAATGACACGCTGCGGCCTTACACGGCGCGGTGGCATGGTTGGCTCACGCCGGATCTGAAGCGGAAGGATAAAGACGGGCGGTCGGCGATGAAGTTCCGCGATCCGCAGGTGCGGCGGGAATTCCGGCAAGAGCTGAGGGAGCTGCAGCCATACCTTGGCGGTTACGCCAAGGCATTTGACCTGCTGCGTCAGGGGAAAGACCAAGATGCGGAGGGCCGGACGCCGACGGACTGGGCGTCGGGGCGGGATGAAATTTTGGCAATCATCAAGCTGGAGCTTTTGACGGACGACCCGCCCGCGAATCTCGGTGGCCCGGTGCCGCTGGGGATCCAGCCGCAGGTGAATATCTACTCGGGGTTCAGCGGGGCGTTGGACGCGCAAGCCATTGAGGAGAAGGAATTCCATTTCCTGAGGGAAAGACGCAGGCGGCGGGGGATTGCGGTCGGTGATGGGGGAACTCCGCTTTACGATGGCGCGGGGTTGGCACTTTCCGGCGGCGGGATCAAGTCCGCCACATTCTGCCTCGGCGTGGTGCAGGAGTTGGCCCAGCGGGGGATCTTTCGGCAAATGGACTACCTTTCCACTGTCTCGGGTGGTGGCTACCTCGGCACCTTCATTTCCTCCTACCTCGGCTGTGTGACTACGGATGGAAAAACCGATGCCGCGCGGATCAAAGAAGCCTTCGAGCCGGAACCCACCGGTCGGGAAGCCACCCCCGTCCGCCATCTGAGAAACCACAGCAAATACCTGCTCAACGGTGGCCTGTGGGGGAAGCTCAACATCGCTGGGCTGCTCGCCTCGGGCGTGCTGTCGAACTTGATGATGATCCTGCCCATCCCGCTGTTCCTCGCCTGCGGAATGGCGTTGCTGAAAGGGTTCGGCTTCTGGAAGGCTGGGGTGGGACAGGCGTCATTTGCCTTCGGCCTGTTCGTGGGTCTCGCCAGCGCGGCGGGGATCACTTGGTTCCTGCTGCCCATCATTCAGCGCGTCACCCAGCACGCCCAGCCGGAGGAATGCGCGTCGAAATTCCGCTCAGTCTGGGAGTTTGCCACGCTTGTTTGCGCCTTGGTCGCTCTCGTCGTTGGCCTGGTTTGCTATTTCCCCCAACTCTTGAACGCCTACCTAGCAGCTCGGGATTGGCTGCATGGCATGGCTCGCTGGCTGTTCGGATTTTCTCCATCAGAAAAACTGATGGTCGGGCTCTCCGGCATGGCCTCCATCCTGCTGGGTGCTGGCGGATTTCTCATCAAGAACAAGCGCCTCCGCAGCCTCGCGCTTCAGCTCTTCATCCTCAGCGGCCCGCTGTTCTACGCGGGGGTGATTTTTTATGTGACCGGGAGGCTGGGCATCGGTCGGGACACGGCGGAATGGTCCGCTTGGCTCGTCTTCGTCATCGCCATGATATGGTTCCTGTGGAGCATGTTTTTGGTAAATATCAACATGCTCGCCATGCACCGCTACTACCGGTCCCGGCTGTGCGAGTGCTACCTCGTGCAGCCCGTGACTCCCGAGGTGACGTGGTGGCACAAGTGGGTGGGTAAACTTTGGCGCGGGCACGATCCTGAAACAGACCGCGGCTTCGGTGCCGTGCGCAGCGTGAAGCTCAGCAGCATCGGCGAGTCCATGGTCGCCCCCTATCACCTCATCAATGGCTTCATCAATCTCCCTGCCAGCAAGAACCGCAACCTCCGCGGGCGGGCTGGCGATTTCTATCTGTTCTCCCGCGACGTCTGCGGCTGCCCCTCCACCGGCTATGTGAAAACGAGCGACCTCGAGGCAGCCGAACCCCGCCTCGATCTCGGTACCGCCATGGCCATCTCCGGCGCGGCGGCGAATACTAACATGGGCTGGCGCTCTATGAAAAACTTCCGTTTCCTGATGGCTTTGCTCAACGTCCGCCTCGGCTACTGGGTGCCCAATCTCAAAAAGTGGAATGGCAGCAAACTCAAGTGGCTCAAGGCATGGACCATCGGGCTGCCCTATCTGCTCGCCGAAATGGGTGGCCGCATCCAGGAAAACATGAATTTCCTCAATCTATCCGATGGTGGCCACATCGAAAACCTCGGTGCCTACGAACTGCTGCGCCGCCGGTGCAAATTCATCATCAGCGTGGATGGCGGCGGTGGCCAAGACATCACCGGCGGCGATCTCCAGCGGTTAGAGCGCTACGCCGCCATCGACTTCGGCGTCCACCTTGAATACGACCTCACCGAACTCATCCCCGAC
>JAYVEJ010000763.1:0-2828 GCA_043748885.1 Luteolibacter sp.
CCTTGGCGGTGAGCGCATCCACTTGATCACGCATCAGGGCGATGAGCGGGGAAACCACGAGCGTGAGTCCGTCTAGCAGCAGCGCGGGCAACTGATAGCAAAGCGATTTCCCGCCGCCTGTGGGAAAAACGGCGAGGGCGGAGCGGCCCTCCAACAACGCCCGGATCACAGGTTCCTGGCCCTCACGAAAAACATCGTGGCCGAAGTGGGCGCGGAGAGTGGAAAGCACGGGCGGAGTCTCAATTTCACCGCTGGAAGTGGCAAGGCGGAAGCGTAGCTGCGGTGTCTCGCCTCCAGGCGTGATAGCGGTATAAATTAGGAGAATTCAACCGCAGATGGACAGGATGAACGCAGAAGAATAAGATGAAAACTCAGTCTTTATCGGTGTTCTTGATCTGCGTGTATCTGGGTTCATCTGCGGTTAAAAATTCTTGAACTGATAGGATTGGACGTCTCGTCTCCATCGTTCGTATTCCTGCAATGGATTTTTGGCGCGACACAAATTTCACCAGCAACCCACCTGATCGGACCCGCTTGATGTTCAAGCTTGGCAAGCGGGTGACTACAGCCGAAAACAACGCATGTTCAGCACTAGCAAACTCACTCCAGAACAAAAAAACTCACTCAAGCAGTGGGCCGCCGAGGGAGCCACCATGTCCGATCTCCAACGCCATCTTAAAGAGGATTTCGGCCACACTCTCACCTACATGGACACCCGGTTTCTCATCCTTGATCTGGGCATCGAGCTGATAGAGGCTCCGAAAGTGGAGGACAAAAAGCCGGAGAAGCCGGTGCTCATCCCGACTGGTAAGGTGACCACGACGATGGACTCACTGACGCTTCCCGGCGCGATGGTCAGCGGCAAAGTCGTTTTCAGCGATGGCGAAACGGGCGTTTGGATGCTCGATCAAACCGGTCGCCCGGGCCTCGATCCAGACACCGAGGGCTACCGACCGACGCCGGAGGACATCAAAGAATTCCAGTTACAGCTCCGCGATTTAATCCAAAAAAGCGGGCTTTGACGGCAAGAGCTACAGACATGAAACTTAGCCCGCGGCGTTGAATCCGTGAAACATGCTCAGTCAGAACTCTCGATCACCCACGGCGCGATTTCGCAACTGCGTCATCTTGCCGGTCGTGCTCGGAGTCTTGGTTCAAGGCTGCAAACCGCCGCCGAAGCCGGTGGTGGCGAACTCAGCGGCGGTGATGGAGGCGACTTTGCTCTCCCAACTCGCGGATGCACGGGTTGATGCTGCCAAGGTCAAGCTCTCGCAAAACCGCCCGGATGAGGCGTTGGTTTTGCTCATTTCCGCGCTAAAAACCGATCCCACCTCGCGGCAAGCGCGGGACATGGTGGAAACGATTCTGAGAGAAACCGTGTGGAATTTGCCGGAGATTACGCTGGCTCACTCGCTGCCGATCAACCAACTCAACTTCGCCGCGCCATCGTCGTTGTGGGTGAGTCTGGGCGGCGAAACCAACACGACCGTTAGATGGAACCTCGAAAGCTTGCGGATCGAGAGCGTCTTGTTTCCCGTGGCTGGCGGCATAACCCGCAGCTTGGTATTTGATGCCGGGCATCGTTCGGTGGTCGTTGAGCGCGGGCCGGTGACCTTGCTGTGCAACTCGGAAACGCTCAAGCCGATCCGCAATCTTGGCGCGATCCCGGACTACCTAACACCATCGTCGGTTGTGGTTTTTTCCGCAGATGGGCTGCTGCTGGCGCACCCTGGATTTGTCTCGGAAAAGGATCATGCGCTAGTCTGGCAGATTCGCGATGCAGCCAGCGGGGAAATGATTCGCGCTTCCGAGCCGCTGTCCGCCGCCGCCTCACGACCCCTCGCGGCTTGGCTGGATCGCCGCCAGTTGCGGGTGATTCATGCCGATGGCAGCCTGCTGGAGATGCCGGTAGCGCCCATTGAGGAAATCCACAAGACGCCGCTAACAGAGTCGGTGACGCTGTTGCAGGCGCAATTTTCCGCAGACGGAAAGTCGGTCTTGGCGCTCCAACAGAAAGAGCCGCACCAACCGCCGATGCAGTCTGTCATTTCCTACAGCGAAGCGGACGATGGCTCGCTCGCGGTGGACGCGCTGGCACGGCGTTACCCGTGGAGCCGCCAACCTAACATTTGGAGCTGGCTGCTGAACGAGCGGGAAAAAGCCCCGTTTGCGATTGATGGCAACAGGCTGCAAATCCTAACCGGCCCACACGCGCCCATCGAGCTCGCATCACCGGTCGCGGCGGTGGCATTCGGCGCGAAATCCGTGATCATCGGCGAGGCCAGCGGCAGCGTGACGGTCCACCGCCTGCTGCCTTTGCCTAGCACTAACACCGGAGAGCGCCAGCCGGGCATGATCAACAAGGCGTCCCTAACCGACCTAGAAAATCTCAGCGAAGCCTTGGCCGGAATGCGCTATGACGAGACGACGCGCACCTTCACTCGACTCCCGCTCGACGCTCGGATCAAGTCGTTCGCCGCTTGCAACTTCGCCTCGATCCTCGCGCTGTTTTCTCAGCTTGACTTCACTGCGGTGAGCGCGGCATTCAAGTCAATCCACCAGCGCACCGCCGGGCCTGAAGCTTTCGAGCTGCTGCGCGACCGACTGGCGCACGCCATTCCCCAAGCGACGAAGCCAATCGAGGAAACGTTCCGTGCAGCCGGTGGCAGCGGCCCGGCAGCGGCCACCGCGCTCGCGCTGGCATTAAAGTCCGATCATCCCGAATGGATCGCGGCGTGTCTCACTGCGGCCAAAGATCTGCCGCCGCTGCTGCGCCAGATTTCGCTCTCGCGCATCGCTTGGTTAGAAGGTCGCAACGCAGACGCCCT
>JAYVEJ010000764.1:0-7450 GCA_043748885.1 Luteolibacter sp.
TGCCAGCCTCCATTGTTAGAGGCGATCTCACCATCGACGAGATTTTGCATGAACCACGACTCACCTTGTTTCCAGTCGATGTGCAGATCCTTGGTTAGAAACATCGCGGTGATCATCCGCACCCGATTGTGCATGAACCCTGTCGCGCTGAGTTCTCGCATCCCGGCATCGACGATTGGGAATCCCGTGCGGCCCTGTTTCCACGCCTCGAACCGCTCGCCCGGCTCGTCCCACGGCAAGCCGCGCCAATCAGGGTTGAACTCTTCATCTAGCACATTCGGGAAATGATGGAGGATCGCGAAATAGAACTCTCGCCACGCCAGTTCCTTGATGAAGACGTCGATCCCGGCCATGCCTGCGACATCGGCAGCGGCGCGGGCTTTCAGCGCTTCCGCATAAACCGTGCGGATGGAAACGAGGCCGAACCGCAGGTCTTGAGAAATCCGCGAAGTGCCGTTAGCCGCCGGGAAATCGCGGCTCGCAGCGTAGTTCTGGATCTTTCCCGAAAGGGCGAGTTTCAGTCGCTCCCGCGCAGCTCGCTCGCCGGGAGCGACGGTCTGGGTGTTAGGAATTTCCCAACCCCACACGCTAACAGTCGGCAGCGGCAGTGACGAAATCTGCGGCGGAGTCCGCAGCGCCGAGGGCTTTGTAAGCGGTGATGGTTTCGGCAGGCCGAGCCAGTTCCGGCTATACGGCGTGTAAACCCGATAGGGCAGGTCGCTTTGCGTTAAAACTTCGGCGGGTCCATGCAGGGCCACATCCGCGTGGGCGTGACATTCGATCCCAAGTTCCGCGCACAGCTCGCGGACGGCCTTCTCCACGGATTTTCCAAACGGATCAGGATCGGCGTTGAAATGGATGGCGACGGCACCGCACTCCAGAGCCAGTTTGCGAAGCTCGGCGACGGCAGGCCCATGACGGATGATTAGACGACCGTCGAGCGTCGCGAGATTTCCCGCTAACGATTCAAGTGAACCGCACAAAAAATTTTGGCGATTGGGTCCGGTCCATGAATGGTTACCGGTCCAATCGCCAAGTATATAAACAGGAATTACTGAAATTCCGAATTTCGCCGCGTGCCTCAGGGCCGTGTTATCCGCGATTCGCAGATCGCGGCGAAACCAATGGATGATGGAAGCTTTCTGGTCCGGCATGACCGAACTTGTCTCGTTGCTCTATTCGCGCAACTGTCGAAAACTTCCTCATCCCGGAATTTCATCAGAACGCTTCGGCTAGCAGTTTTTCGGCCTTTTTAATGGTGACCGGTGTCAGCTTGCCATCAACGCGCTTGGAACCCTCGATCGTAGCTTTCACTTCGGCGAGGACCTTTTCAGCAGCGGCTAGCGACTTCTTGCCACCGCCGAATTTCTTGTCAGGGAAATACTTGGTGAACGTCGTGCCAGCGCGGCTGATGCATAAGCGCCATCCTTCAAAGGCTGCGCTTTCGTAGGTGAATCGGGTCAGGTTCTTTTTTGATTTCATATTGATATGGTGGATTGCTCGGGAACCATGGCGGGATTCTGATAGAAATCTAGCCATTTTTTCGAAAATAGTGCCGAAATGGTAACTTTTTGTCAGAAATGCCCGAAAAAAATGCTTTGCAAGCCATGCGACCCGACATTTAGTCACGCCCCCGCGGGCAATCGCATCACGCCGTCGGTCCTCTCGGAGGCTTCATAACAGAAGTTTCCGGCCCGCAAGAGGGTAACCCGGCAACCAAAAAATAACATGTCAGCAGTCAAACTCGCTCGTTTCGAGCTCCCTAACCGCCTCGTCCGCAACGAGGACACCGCCACCGAGACCTACGCCCAATTCACCGCCGAGCCATTCGAGCGGGGATACGGCCACACCATCGGGAACTCACTCCGCCGCGTGCTTCTCTCTTCGTTAGAAGGCGCATCCATCACCTCCGTCCGCATCGCGGGCGTGCAACACGAATTCTCCAGCCTTCCCGGCGTGGTTGAGGATGTCACCGACATCGTCCTCAACCTGAAAAAGGTGAAATTCTCCCACAACGAAAAGGATCCGCGGATTCTAACGATCAAAGTGGAGAAGGAAGGCGTCGTCACCGCCGGTGACATCATGGCGGACCACATCTACGACATCGTCAACAAGGACCAGATCATCTGCACCCTGGATAAGAAGGTGAAGTTCGACTGCGAATTCGAAGTCCGCGTCGGCCGCGGTTTCTCCACTGGCGACGAAAATAAGCGCAAGGACCAACCGATCGGCGTCATCGCCATCGACTCGATCTTCTCGCCTGTCACCCGCGTCAAATACTCCGTGGAAACGACCCGAGTCGGCCAAATGACCGATTTCGACAAGCTGATCCTCGACATCTGGACCGACGGTCGCATCACCCCGCAAGACGCGCTGCTGCAAGCTTCCGCCATTCTCCGCCATCACCTCGACGTGTTCGTCAACTACGACGAAAACGCCGTGGACTTCGAAGAAGCACCGGCCGAGTCCAGCGAAGAGAACGCCGCTCTGAAGAAGCTTCTCAACATGTCGGTCAACGAAATCGAACTCTCGGTCCGTGCCGCCAACTGCCTCAACAACGCGAACATCACCTCGGTGGGCCAACTCGCGATGAAGTCAGAAGCGGAAATGCTCAAGTATCGCAACTTCGGCAAGAAGTCCCTCAACGAAATCAAGGACAAGCTCGTCGAGCTCGGCCTCGGTCTCGGGATGTCCTTCGAATCCTCGTTGCTCTCTGGCCCTGCCGCTGCCTCACGCGGACCGCGCCTCGGTGCGGAAGACGAAGCGCCAGTCGGCCTTGCCGATCTGATCGCCCAAAACCTCGACGACTAACACATTTAAATAGAAACGGAAGCAACCGATGAGACATCGCAGCAAAACAGTTAAACTCAAACGCAACGCCCCGCAACGCCGGGCTTTGCTCTCCGGCCTCGCATGCAACTTGATTGAGCACGGCCGCATCAAAACCACCCTCGGCAAGGCCAAGGCACTCCGCCCGGTCGCGGAAAAGTTGATCACCCTCGCCAAGCGCGACGATCTGCATTCCCGCCGGCTCGCCATCGCCTTCCTTCGTCAGAAGGAAACCGTCCAGAAACTTTTCTCCGAAACGGCCCCCGCTTCGAAGGATCGCCAAGGTGGCTACTGCCGCATCACCAAGCTCGGCGCCCGCATGAGCGACTCCGCCCCGATGGCCATCATCGAGTGGGTGGACCGCGTGGCCGTGACCGATGAGGCACCTGCCGAAGAAGTCACCGCCAAGGAGGAAACTCCCGCACCGACGAAAAAGGTCGCAAAGAAAAAGGCGGCTGACCAAGTCGTCGAAGTGGCCGGAGAGTAGTCTCTAGCAGGAAAAATTCCCAAAGCCGCCCGCGCTCACCTGCGGGCGGCTTTTTTGTTTGGTGATATCCGACCGATCCGTCCGATCCGACCGATAATTTCTCGCCGCTCCGCCGCTCCACCCTTACAACCCCGCCATGAGCGATTCCATTGCCGAACTCACCGCCCAAATCCAGACCTTCGTGGATGCCCGCGAGTGGCGGAAATTTCACAATGCCAAGGATCTCGCCGTGGCCATCGCCGCCGAGGCTGGCGAACTCATGCAGCATTTCGTCTGGCAACAGGAAGAGCAGATCGAGAATCGCTTGGAGAAAAACCGTGAGGAAATCGCTTCGGAAATCGCCGATGTCGCAATTCTGTTATTTGAGTTCGCAGACAATCTCGGGATGAATCTGGGCGACGTGATGCAGGCCAAGATCGCCCGCAACGATGTCCGCTATCCGGTCGAAAAATCCCGCGGCAACAACCTGAAATACTCCGAGCTGTGAGCGACGAAGTCCCACGTCCGCCGCGCCGCAAACGCTACAGCGGAAAAAATCCCCGGAAGTTTGAGGACAAATACAAGGAGCACGATCCCGCCCGTTACGGCGAGACCGTGGCCAAGGTGATCGCCTCCGGCAAGACCCCGGCCGGCACCCACATCCCGATTCTCGTCTCGGAATCGCTGGCCGCGCTCAAGCTCCAGCTCGGAATGACCGGCGTGGATGTCACGCTCGGCTACGGCGGCCATGCCGTTAGCATCCTCGAACAAATTTCACCAGCGGGGAAACTCATCGGCTTGGACGTGGACCCGTTAGAGTTGCCGAAAACCGAAGCCCGCCTGCGCGGCTTGGGTTACGGCGAGGATCGTTTCGTGGCCATGCGCTCCAACTACGCCGGCATCGCCAAGGCCATAGCGGAGCCGGTGGACTTCGTGTTCGCCGATCTCGGCTGCTCGTCGATGCAGTTCGACGATCCGTCACGCGGCTTCAGTTTCAAATCCGCTGGCCCGCTCGACATGCGCATGAACCCCAGTCGCGGTCTATCAGCCGCCGACTGGTTGGCGAAGGTCAGTGCTGAGAAACTCGAAGTCGCCCTCCACGAAAACGCCGACGAACCTCGCGCCGAGTCGATCGCGCTCGCGCTGGCGGGCAAGCACTTTGCCAACACCTTGTCATTTGCTCAAGCGATCCGGGAATCCATCCGCGTGAGTGATGATGACGAGCGCGAATTCACCGTGCGGCGGGTTTTTCAGGCCGTTAGAATAGCGGTCAACGAGGAATTCACTGCGCTCGACGCGTTTCTACGAGCACTGCCTAACTGCCTCAAGTCCGGCGGACGGGCTGCCATCCTCACCTTCCACTCGGGTGAGGACCGCCGCGTGAAGCAGTTCATGCGAGCCGGTATCCGCGACGGATTTTATGCCGAAATGAACGATAGCCCGATCACCGCCGGCCCCGACGAGCGCCGCATGAACCCACGCAGCAGCGCCGCCAAACTGCGCTGGGTGACCCGCTCTTGAAAATCTCCGGATCGCGATGAATTCTCCTAAGAGTTCCCTGCCGCACCTCGTAATCCATTCCAATGTTTTTCAGATCTTCGGTCCTGTTAGCCCTTTGCACCCTCACCGCCCTCGCCCAGCAGGGCGACACCAAAGGTGCCCGCATGGACCCGGTTGTGCCTGAGAAATTAATCCCGCCCAGCCCAGTGCTGACGGTGGAGCAGGCGTTGAAATCATTCCATCTCGCGCCCGGTTTCACCATCGAAGCGGTGGCCGCCGAGCCCCTCGTGGAAGAGCCGGTGTGCCTCGACTTCGATCCCTCCGGCCGCATGTGGGTCTGCGAAATGAAAGGCTACATGCCGGACATCGACGGCAAGGGCGAATCCATCCCGCAGGGCCGCATTGTGATTTTAGAAGACTCTAACCACGACGGCCAAGCCGACAAGCGGACCGTCTTTCTCGACAAGCTTTTACTGCCTCGCGCGCTGGCCGTGTTCGAGGATGGCGTCTTGTTCATGGACGAGCACCGCCTCTGCTGGATCAAGCGCAAGGGCGATGCCGCCGACGGCGAACCCACGCTGATCGACTCGCAAATCACCACTGGCGGCAACGTCGAGCACAAGGCTAACGGCCTGTTAGCCAATCTCGACAACCGCTACTATCTCGCCAATTCCGACAAGCGCCTCCACCGCAATGGCGACGTTTGGGAAATCGAACCCACCTCGTCTCGCGGCCAATGGGGCATCGCCCGCGACGACTACGGCCGACTCTATCACAATAACAACTCGACCCTGCTCTTCGGCGATCTGCTCGCCCCGAATCTCCTCCAAGGCAATCCGGGCGTGAAAATGAAAATCAAAGACTACACCCAGCTCGGCAGCAACCTCGTGTGGCCCGCCCGCGTCACCCCGGCAGTCAACCGCGCCTACATCGCCAAAGCCCACGGCTACAAAAGCAACACCCTCGATCCGCAGACCTACAAGCTCATCAGTGCCACCGCCGCCGCCGGCATGACGATCTACCGTGGCACCAATTTCCCGCCGCAATGGCAGGGCACCGCATTCACCACCGAGCCGGTTTGCAATCTAATCAAAGCCACTCGCATCGAGGAAACCGCAGGCACAATCAAAGGCTCGCACCCACTCGGCGAAAGCGAATTTCTCACCTCCACCGACGAGCGGTTCCGCCCGGTCAACGCCTACAACGCGCCCGACGGCTCGCTCTATGTCCTCGATATGTATCACGGAATCATCCAGCACAAAATCTACATGACCAGCTATCTCAGGCAGCAAACCCTGAGCCGTGGCCTCGATGCTCCCGCTTCAGGGCTTGGCCGCATCTATCGGATTCGTAGCACTTCAGGAAAAATCGAGCCGCTCGAAAACATCGCCGCCCTCCAAGGGCTCGATCTCGTGAAATGCCTCATTCATTCTAACGCCTGGCAGCGTGAGACCGCCCAACGCCTCCTCGTCGCCCGCAAGGATCCCGCCACCGTTCCCTTTCTTGCCAAGCTAACAGCCACTGGACCCGCCATCGCACGCATCCACGCGATCTGGACTCTCGAAGGCATGGGCGCGTTAAAAGCCGAGCATCTAGTTTCCTCGATCCAAGACGCAAACCCCAAGCTCCAATCCTCTGCGCTGTGGGCCAGCACCCGCCTCGCGCCTGACGAACTCGCAAAACTGGCGAGCGTTCTGCTAGCTGTTAGCCCAGCTGCGCCGGAAGTGCTTCCTTATCTCGCCCGCGCCCTTGGGCCGCTCGGCACGGCTCCGGCGTTTGCCAAACTGGCCTCCATCCTCCCACCTCCAGGGAAAAATGACTTCGTCCGCGAGGCCGCCATCTCTGGTCTCGATCACCAAGAACTCGCATTCCGCAACTCTCTAACTACGGAGTCCGCAGACCCGCAACTTCTCGTTTGGCTCGACCAAGGCAGCAACGACACTGCTGCCGCGACTCACGCCTCCGGCTTGGCAGGAGACAATCTTGCCTCCTATCAGCGCGGCAAAGCAATGTTCCATGGCGAGGCCGCCTGCTTCGGTTGCCACAGTGCCGATGGTGCGGGCGCACCCAATCTAGGTCCGCCGCTCGACGAATCACAGTGGGTCACCGGCCCGCCCGAGTCGCTGGTGAAAATCCTCCTCCACGGTCTAACCGGTCCGGTCATCGTCGCGGGTGAAACCTACAATCCCACCGCCGACATGCCCGGCCTCGGAGCGAATCCCGCCTTCACCGACCAAGCCCTAGCAGACATTTCCACCTACATCCGCAACGAGTGGTCAAACCAAGCCGCCCCCGTTTCCGCTGCTTTGGTCCAGCGCCAGCGCGATCTAACCAAAGCCCGCGCCGCCCGCCCTTGGACCGCCAAGGAGCTGGGTAACTAACAGGACCGCGAGATTTATCTCGCCTGAAATGATCAGCGGTCATCCTCCAGATCATTCCAAAAACGACTCATCGCCCGTGAGCGAACCCGAGTCCATCTTCCGCCGCATTTCCCGCATGAAGCCACTACACACTGTCGTGGATGCCAATAAAAAGACTGCCATTCCGGTGATTTCACTCAGGCGAAATAAATTTCGCGGTCCGGTTATAGAAACCCAAAACACCGCCGCGCGTTCTCGCGGGTGAGTTCTGCCAATGCTTCCGGCGTCATCCCCA
>JAYVEJ010000765.1:0-2811 GCA_043748885.1 Luteolibacter sp.
CGAGAGCAGGAGGGAGCGCCTGCCCCATCCGCGCTCCGCCAGTTCCAAACGCTTACCCACCCCGCCCATCTCGGCGGTTGTTTCCATGTCCTCGAACTCGGCTGGAACCAGCGCGAGAAACAACCCGCCCCGGAAGTGGCTCACCGGTTAGCAATGGGGGGCATGGCCGTCTCGTCCATGCGTCAAAGTCTGTCGCAGAGCGACAGCGGACGGTAGCCATGGACTTCAGTCCACGGAATGGGTCGGCAAAGGGCATCAGTGTCGCGTAGCGCCACAGGATATTGGGGGCAACGGTCATCCCGTGGCCGGAGTTCTTTGCCACTCCGTGGCAACCATGAATCCGGGCGAAGCGGACCGTGGACTGAAGTCCACGGCTATCTTCCGCCGCCGCTCTGCGGCGAAGAGCTCATCGTCCATGCGGTTCAAGCGGCGGAATGGAGAGGCAAAGGACCGGCGATTCGGAGATCGGAGTTCCTTGAGGCACAGTCGATCCCACCTCGCTTTTAGCATTGCCGGGAGCGGTGCGGGGTTTGCTAGAATCCGGGAGTGAAGCGCGATAACGGGGACACGATTGAGGGGCAGCGAGACAAGCCGTGGCTGCCGTGGGTGATCATCATCGCGGCGAGTGCGCTGGCGCATTTGTGGTGTCTCGGCTCGCAGTTTTACATGGATGACATGCCGCAGATTCGCGACAGTGAGGGAGTCCGCAGCGGGCATTTTTGGGAGATGAGGTTGAGTGCGTGGACCTATCTCGGGTATGCGGTGCAGTATCGGTTATTCGGGATGTCGGCGGTGGGATTCCATGCGGTGAACTGGCTGCTGCACACGGCGGTGGCGTGCGTATTGTTCGCATTTGGCCGGGATTTTCTCCGGGAAAAATCGCGGGCGGGCGTGGCGTTGTTCGCGGCGTTGTTATTCGCGGTGCATCCGCTGGCCAGCGAAATCCCTAACTACGCACGGACCCAGGATCTGGCGTGGGTCACGCTATTTTCACTGCTCGCGGCGTGGGCGATGTTGCGGTTTCTGCGAGATGGCGGCTGGGAATGGCTCGCCGGTTGTGCTCTCGCAGTGACGGGTGCAACATTTTCAAAAGGCCCGGGAATGTTTCACGCCTTGATGGCGACCGGGGTGATCGGCCTAGCATTCATGCCGCCGGGCTCCGGAAATCTGCTGCGCCGGAAAAAATGGCTGCTGCCCGTGTCAATCGCCGGGGTGATTGCCGCGATGTGGCTGCTCGGGTTGTTCAAGTTCGGCCTCGGCGTCCACGACCAATGGTCGAACCCGCGCTTCATCGGTCACGGCTACACCGTCGCGCGGGTGTTCTGGGAATTCGCTTGGCGCAGCCTGATCCCGGTGGCGCTCTGCTCAGACCATCACATCGCGGAAACGCTGGTGCCCGTCGACGCGAAATTTTGGAACATCCCCGACAAGGTGGCGATGCTGGCAGCCGCCGGAATGCTCGGTCTCACGCTTTTCAGCGGGTTTCTCGCATGGCGGAAATCGACGCGACTGTTCGGCGTTTGCCTGCTCCTCTATGTCGCGACGATTTTGTTTCGCGTGCTCTATTTGATCCCGGAATTCATGCCGGAATACCGGATCTATCCGGGGCTGCCATGGTTCTGCCTCGGCGCAGCCATCGCTCTAACGGCGGTGTGGCGGTGGATGTTCACCACGATTTCTCCGCACGTCCCGGCGGTGGTTGTGCTGGGTGTGCTGATCGTTCTTTCCGCGAAGCGGTCGTTTCTCTGGCACGATCTCGACTGGCTGATGGCAAACGTCCTGAAGCAATATCCTGCGCAGGCCCGTGCGATTTGGGAACTCGACGATCGCGATCTAGCAGCGAGAAATTGGCAAGCGGTGATCGTCCGCCAAGAGCAAGTGTGGCCCGAGGTGCGCCGGAAATTCATCGCGAGTCTATCCGAACTCGCGCCCGCCCGCGAGCTGCCGAGCGGGCATTTCTCCTTGGCAGAAGTGGCTTGCACCGGTCGCTACGCCGTCGCGGTGGCCCATGCGAAAAACCCCGCCGAGGGACTGCGAGTGATCGACGGCCTGGAAAAATACATGCACGCCCTGCGGATCGATCCGGTCACCAACTCGAACCATTGGAACTTATTCAAACGCGACAAGGCGCTAGTGTTAGAAACCGGCGGCAACTATCAGGCCGCCCTTGATTGCCTGAAGCGCAACAATGGCCAGCCGCAGCCATTTCCGCAGGATTTCGCGCGGATTTCCAAAAAGCTCGCAGCGAGTAAGTCTGGTTTGTGAAATCTGAATCTTAGATTCGGTCTTTTTGCCCATGCCGTCGCCTACGGTCAGCCTCATGCCGACGGGCTTGGAAACTCCGAACTCTTCGATACCACCACCCCGCCATGAAGACTCCCATCCTCCTTGGCGAAATCCTGCTGGAGGAATTTCTCCAACCCAAGGGCATCTCGCAGCACGCCATGGCCCGCGCCATCGGTGTGCCGCTGCGGGCCATCAACGAGATCGTGCTAGGCAAGCGGGCCATCACTCCGGCCATGTCCATCCGCTTCGGCGTCTTCTTCGGCCAGTCCGACACCATCTGGCACGGCATCCAGGTGGAATGCGACTTCCGCGCCCTCGCCCGCAAACGCAAGCAACTCGTCTCCAGCATCCAGCCCGCCCAATCCATCATCTCCGCAGCGTGACTCCCCGTATCCTGCATCGGAAGGAATCCTACCGCTGAAACCGCCATGAGCATCCACCCGCAAATCATCGAAAAGGACGGACGCAAGGAATTCGTCGTTCTCCCCTACGAGGAGTTCCTGCAAATGCAGGAGGAAATCGAGA
>JAYVEJ010000766.1:0-2811 GCA_043748885.1 Luteolibacter sp.
GTTCTCATTTCCTTCTCCCTTGTGAGTTTCCAAGATGAAGTGCGCGGCCGTTCATGGCAACCAATCTGGCTCCTGCTCCAAAGATACCGATCTGACTCTTGAATTCAGTTGAATGGACTCCCCACCCATCCCTACCAGCCAGCCTTCCGAGGCTCCGATGTCATCCAGCATGGCTTCCAGCTTCCTAGCATCGTGCGGATTTCCCGCGCTGTTCGCCTTGATCTCGATGGCGATCCGCCGGGTGCCTCGGTCCAGCACCAAATCCACCTCTTGCCCCGTCGCGGTGCGCCAGAAAGAACATTGGGTGAATGGATGTGCCAGCAACTCCCGCCGCACAATATCCTCGATCACAAAACCCTCCCAACTCGCGCCACGACCCGGGTGATTGTCCAGCTCCTCGGCAGTCGAGATATGCAGCAGATGATGCAGCAGTCCCGTATCGCGAATGTAAACCCTGGGTGTCTTGACCAAGCGCTTGCGGATGTTGCGGAAAAAAGGCGGCAAGCGGCGGATCAGGAACACTCCTTCCAACAGATTCAGTCCATGCTCCACGGTGTGATGGCTCACGCCGAGCGAACTCCCCAGCGCCGACATGTTCAGCAGTCCGCCCTGTTGCGTCGCAAGCATCGTCAGCAAGCGGCGCAGAAAAACCGCATCCGGCCGGAAACCGTAAGCGGCAAGATCCCGCTGCAAGATCGTTGAGAGATACGGCTCCCACCAATTTCGAAAATTCCCGCGCAAAGCTTCTGGAAAACCACCGGCCAGCCAATGCGTCGCCAGCGGCAAACCGGTTTCCGCCGCCATCAGCGGATCCAGCTCCAACAAGCCGATTCTCCCGGCCAGCGATTCGGAAACCGCTTGGATCAACGCAGGCTGGGCGGAACCCAAGATGCAAAAGTGACATTGTCCATCGACGCGCCGCGCATCGATCACTCCGCGCAGCGCCGGGAAGAGTTCGGGTACCGCCTGCGCTTCATCCAAAATCGTCATCGCTCCCAACTGTCCCAACTCATGCGTCGGATCCTCCGCAAAGCGCTGCCGCACCAGTGGCGATTCCAAATCCTTATACGCGGCACCGGAAAACGCCGCCCGCGCCAGGGTGGTCTTCCCCACCTGACGCGCACCTTCCACGACCACCGCAGGAAATTCTTTCGACAACTCCACCAAACGTTGCTCTGCCAAGCGCTTCCATGTCATGTGTGGAATTTGGAATACTGACTTCCAAATTGCAAGTTTGGTTTCGTGAGTGGAGAATTTCTCCGTCGTTTCAGCAAAAGGCCCCCTGCCCGCAGCCTTCGATTCCGCATCCACGGGACTACCAGCTCCGGGCGGGCGGGTTTTGCTTTTGTCGCACCCGGCAAGCGGCTGGGTGAGGGACGGCGGCTGCTTTGAAATAGTAAGGCTCCGTGCAGAATGCCCGGGCCACAGTGGCGCGAGCATTCTGCCCGTCGCCCAGCATTCGCCCGATGGCCACGGAGGCTCCCTCCACCGGTAATCTTCGTCGCCTGCGCTCGTCACTCGCTCGGCTACTCCGTTCCGCTCCTTGCTGCTGCTATGGGGCTAAACTGCGGGCTACCCGGAACCCGCGGTAGAAATCCGTATTGCCCGGTTCGAAGCCGTTCCGTATCACGACGTGGCAGTGGTAAGCATATGCGAAGTGCCCCCAACTACCGCCCCGGCTCACTCGGTATAAGTCCGAACTAACACCTCTGGGATCCGTCTGCGCCCCGGCAGAGTCGCTCCCATACCCTTCCCCGCACCATGCCACAACTCTTGTCACCCGGAATGCCCGAGGGGGCAATTCGAATCAATCCCGTCGTGAGTCGCCTTTCCAAGGACGGGCAAGTGATCTGGTTTCTCGGAGCCGACAACTACTTCTCTTACCCCGCCGATGACTCCGCAGGCCACCGTCTGGCCCTCGCCACCTTGATGACAAACGGCCACGCCCGTCCCAGCCAGATCCAAAAAACCTTGAGCATCGCCCCGCGCTCCCTGGTGCGTTGGCGCAAACAACTTGACGCACAAAGAGCCGGATCCTTCTACCAACTCCGGGTCGTGCGCGGCGCGGTCGTGCTCAACGTCGAAACATCCGCGCAATGCCAACTTCTGCTCGACGAGGGCCACTCCATTGCCACGACCGCCCGACTTGCCAACATCAAAGACACCACCCTGCGCAAAGCCATCGCCGCAGGACGAATCACCAAACCCGGCACCACCCGCCAAGCCGCCGCGCCACCACCCGCTTCGAGCCCGCCACCGACCTCCTGCTCGGCGGTGTCCTCTGCGGCCTGCCCGCCCTCTGCGCCAACGGCCTCTTCTCCGACCTCGACCGCCATCTAACACTCCCCCAAGGCTACTACAGCGCCCTGCACATCCTCTACGTCCTCGGCTTCATGGCCCTCGGCCGTCCCTTCTTCGTCGTCTCCAAAGCCATCACCGAAGGCCTCGCCGCCACCCTGCTAGGGCGACATCCTCCCCGACCTGCTAGACTCCGTCCCCGCCCAGCCCACCGAAGAACAACTCGCAGCCGCCCTCCCGCCCGATCCCGACGACGGCCAAAAAATCGCCCAACAAGCCACCCTCCTCGAAACCATCCAAACCCTCCAAACCGAGTGCCAAGTGCCCAAAGCCAGCCGCCGCGCCACCCCGCGCAAAATCGCCATCGAAGAACTCCCCGAAGCCGAGCGTCCCCCGCCAACTCCTTCCCCTGGCCAAAACCCTCACCGACACCGTCAAGATGATCGCCTACCGCGCCGAGACCGCGCTGGTGGGATTGTTACGGCGGCATCTCGCCAACGAAGCCGAAGCGCG
>JAYVEJ010000767.1:0-7411 GCA_043748885.1 Luteolibacter sp.
TTCGTTCGCGGGGGTGGACATCGCGCTGTTCAGCGCAGGCGGCGGGATTTCGCTGGAATACGGACCGTCCGCCGCAGCGGCGGGCGCGGTGGTCATCGACAACTCGTCCGCCTTCCGGATGGATGCCGACGTGCCATTGGTGGTGCCGGAAATCAACCCGCAAGCCGCGAAGAACCGCCCGCGTGGCATCATCGCCAATCCGAACTGCACGACGATTATTTCGCTGATGGCGCTTGCGCCCTTGCACGAAGCGTTTGGGCTGCGGTCGGTCATCGCATCCACCTATCAGGCAGTGTCTGGCTCGGGGGCGCAGGGCATCGTGGAGCTGGAAGAGCAGATGAAGGCGATCCATGCTGGCGAGCCTGTCACTCTTAAAATCTATCCGCGCCAGATCGCCTTCAACGTGATCCCGCAAGTGGATGCATTCACTGATAATGGCTACACCAAGGAGGAGATGAAGATGCTCCATGAAGGGCGGAAAATCATGGATCTGCCAGCGCTGCGGGTGTCCTGCACCTGCGTGCGGGTGCCGGTGTATCGCTCGCACTCGGTATCGATCACCGCGCAATTTGAACGCCCAGTGGATGCCGATGCCGCGCGTGCCGCCTATGCTAACAGGCCGGGAGTGCAGGTGGTGGATGACATCGCTAACAAGCTTTTCCCGGTGCCGCTCGACACCACCGGGAAGGACGATTGCCTCGTCGGCCGCATCCGCAAGAACCTAGTTTTCGACAACGCGCTCGATCTCTGGGTGGTCGGTGATCAAGTGCGAAAAGGTGCCGCGCTCAATGCGGTGCAGATCGCGGAGATTTTGTGAGGAGGTTGAAGGTTGAGAGTTGATGGTTGATAGAAATACAGGACTTACCATGGACCTCAAAAGCTACCTCACCGCCTGCGCTGCCGCAGTGGACGCGGCGATGGATGCCTTTTTGCCAAAGGCAAAAGAGCGCCCGGCGACGATTCATGCGGCGATGCGTTACTGCGTTTTCGCCGGCGGCAAACGCTTGCGGCCGGTGCTTTGTCTAGCAGCGGCGGAAGCGTGCGGCGGGGAAATTTCCGCCGCGCTTGCGCCAGCTTGTGCGGTGGAACTGATGCATACCTATTCGCTCGTCCACGACGATTTACCCGCCATGGACGACGACGATCTCCGCCGGGGTCGGCCGACTTGCCACAAGGTTTACGGCGAAGGCATGGCCGTGCTCTGCGGCGACGCGCTACTAACGGAATCATTCATCGTGCTCGCCCAAACACCGGGGACGAAGCACTACAGCACCCGCGACTACGTTTCCGAACTCGCGGTGACGGGCGGCAGCAGGAAGCTGATAGGTGGCCAAGTGATGGACCTCGAAGGCGAAGGCAAAACCCTGACCAAGCGCGATCTCGTCCGCATTCATGAAGCAAAAACCGCCGCGTTGCTCACTACCTCGCTGAGACTCGGCGCGATGACCGCCAATGCGACGCCCGCGAGATTGGAAGCACTCACGCAGTTCGGCCACGCGCTTGGTTTGGCGTTTCAAGTGATCGACGACATTCTGGACGTCACGCAAAGCACCGAGGTGTTAGGCAAGACCGCAGGCAAGGATCAAGCGGTCGATAAATCAACCTATCCGGCGATCCTCGGCCTCGACGCCTCGCGCAAGGAAGCGGCGAAGTTGACCCAGGCAGCGATGAATGCGCTGTCGCCATTCGGAAAAAAAGCCGAACGCCTGAGAGAGATCGCGACGCATCTACTCAAGCGCGAATATTGATCATGAGGTTCCTTCAGTTCTTCGTCTGGGATTGGTTTGAGTGGGCGACGAATGGCAGATCGAACTGTTTTTCAAGTGGCTGAAAAGCATCCTCGGCAAACGCCCCACCGGTGCGGACGATGGAGCTGATCCGTTTCTATCTGATGGGCCACGCGGAGTTAGAGGAAGTCCTGATCTCATTAGGTTTTAAAAAATCCGCCAAGTGAGATTAACGGGGGAATTGCCAGCACGGTGTTTCCCCCGGCGACGGGTGGCCTGTCCGCCGCCATGAAAACCATCAATCACCGGAGGTTGACGCACCCAGTGGGCAAAGGCGGCGAGCGCGTTAGGCGGAAGGCGCTCGATCCGGCGGAACAGCGTGCTGTGTAGCGGTTTTTTGAGCGATGCGGCTGCGGGCCGGGAAATATTTTTATCGTGTCATCCGTCGCGGCCCTGCTTGACTGTGATCGCTTGCACGATGCCGGAAGAACCCTCTGAAGATACCTTGTTGTTAGTCGATCCCGATCTGGATTTCTTGGGTTGGGCGACCAAGCATCTTTCCGCCAAAAACCTGCGGGTTTTGCGCTGCGATAATGCGACGAATGCGCTCAAGGTGATTGAAAAAACGCCGGTGAGCGTGGTGGTCTCGGCGATGGAGTTAGAGCCATTCGACGGGATGGAGTTGCTGGGGCGGATCTTGCAGCAAAGCCCGCAAACCTTGGTGGTGCTGACCGCAGGATTTCCGACGACGGGCCAAATCATCGAGGCGACCCAACGCGGTGCGCACGATGTTTTGCGCAAGGAATCGCTGGCATTCGAACTGCGTCCGGTGGTGGAGTCCGCCCTGCAAACGCAGGAAGATCGCCGCAGTGCCGGCCAGCCAGATGCGGAAGTGCCGAAGCATGACGGGCGGGTGAAAATGATCGGCGTTTCGCGCGCGTTGCAGGAAGTTTTCAAACTCGTCGGGCGGGTCGCGCGCTCGGACGCGCCGGTGTTGATCGCCGGTGAGAGCGGCACGGGCAAGGAGCTGGTCGCGAAGGCGGTCCACGAATACAGCCCGCGGCGGCAGAAGGAAATGATCACCATTAACTGCGGTGCCATACCGGAAAATCTGTTGGAGAGCGAGCTTTTCGGCCATGAGAAAGGTTCGTTCACTGGCGCGATTGCGCGGCGTGCGGGTCGCTTCGAGCAGGCGGATGGCGGCACGCTTTTCCTCGACGAGATCGGCGATATGCCGCTGTCGATCCAGGTGAAACTGCTGCGCGTGCTGCAGGATGGCTCGTTTTCCCGAGTTGGGGCAAATGAAACTCTAACGACCGATGTACGGATCGTGGCGGCGACCCACAAGAACCTAACCGACGAGGTCGCGGCGGGGCGTTTCCGCGAGGATCTCTACTACCGGCTCAATGTGGTGGAAATCAAGATTCCGGCGCTGCGTGAGCGGCTGGAGGATATCCCGCTGTTAGCTGAGTATTTCCTGCAGCGGATCACTCGCAAAAATGGGATGGCGCGGATCCGCATTTCGGCAGAGGCCATCGCCACCTTGCAATCGCACACTTGGCCCGGCAATGTCCGGGAGTTAGAAAACACGATTGCCCGCGCCTGTGCCTTGGCGTCCACCCACATTTTGCTGCCGGCTGATATTCCGCTGGCCTCGGTGCCGCGCAGGTCGGCGGCGGGATTCACCGCCGCCATCGACCAAGTGATCAATGCCGCGCCGACCGGTGTGGATCTGTTTGGCTGGCTCAATGGGGAAGTCGCCGGACGCATCCTCGAACGCGCCGACGGCGATTTCAAGGAAGCCGCTAGGGCGCTCAACCTGCCGATGACGGATCTGCGTAAATTGTTAGCCCGCAAAGTTTGAAATGCTCCACCTCGTTGACCATCCGTTGATCGCCGAGGAGCTCACCAAGCTCCGCGATCCGGCGTGTCCGTCGCCGGAATTTCGCCAAGGCTTCCGGCGGATCGCCTCGCTGATGGTGCCGGCGGTGACTGCGAATTTGGAAACCACGGTGGTGGCGTGCAATACGCCGTTAGAAATCACTTCCGGCGTGAAAGTGAGCCGCGGGCTGATCCTGGTGCCGATCTTGCGAGCAGGCTTGGGTTTCCTGGATGGCTTTCTCGATCTTCTGCCGCAGGCGTCGGTGGCCCATATCGGGCTGGCGCGAAATGAGCGGACGCTGATCCCGGAACCCTATTATTTGAAACATCCGCCGGTGATGGGTGAGCAGGAAATCATCATTCTCGATCCGATGTTAGCGACCGGTGGATCGGCCATCGAGGCCGTCCGCAGCCTGCGGGAAGTGGGCGCACGTCGCGTCCGGTTCGTCTGCTTGGTGGCGGTGCCGGAGGGAGTTTCCGCGCTGGAACAAGCCTACCCGGACATCGCGATTTACGCGGCCTGTCTCGACCGCTGCCTCGACAATCTCGGCTACATCTTGCCCGGCCTCGGCGACGCGGGCGACCGCTTGTTCGGGACCAGCGGGTGAGCGGCTGGATTTCCGGGCTGGCAACCCGCCGGTTCGCCTTTTAGCTTCCGCCCGACCGATGAAATTGTGGCCGCTTTTTTCCCTCCTCCTGCTGATCCAGCAGCCGCTCCTGCGTGGGCAAGGGATGGACTTCCGGGCCGCTGAGCAAAAGGGCGATGCCGCGCTGGCCGACGGTTTATGGGAAGTGGCGGAGATGCGTTTCCGGCAAAGCCTCGCAGAGCCAGCGCTCGCTGCGGACGCGAAGTCGCAGGTGGCGATCCGCTTGGCCGAGGCGTTGATCCGGGCGGGAAATTCCAAGGAGGCGCTGGAGTTGTTAGCGCAATCGTTCGTCGCGAAGAACCCTGAGGCTCCCTTTTGGAAAGCTCAGGCACTGGCGGCGCAGGACCGGTTTTCCGAGGCACTTGAAATTTTCCAAAGCTTGCTGGCCGACCCCGCGACGCCGCACCGCAGCGAGGCGGGATTCACTCAGGCCAGCTTGCAGCTCGCGCTTGGAAATGCGGACGCCGCGCTGGAGACCTTGGCCACGCTCATCAAGGATGCCGATGCGGCGACGGCGGTGAAGATTCAACTTTATCAGGTAGAAATTCTGCTCGATCTCAAGCGTCCCGCAGAAGCCCGCCAAGCGATGCCGGACGAGGAAACGGTGGCCACTGCAGATCGCCCGCTCGCGGCATTTCTCGATGCCCAACTGCTCCTCGCTGAAGGCCAAATGGCGGATGCGGAGGACGGTTTCCAAGAACTCGTAAATCATCCTCAAGGCCAATCGCTCGCTCGCTATCACGCGGCAGCCATCGGTCTAGCAGACGCGATGCAGGGGCAGGGAAATCCCGCAGAAGCGGCGAATTCGCTACTCACCTTTGTCCAGGATCACCCGGAATCGCCGGTGCTCGAAGCCATTTTCAAACGGCTTCTTGAGTGGCTGCCGGAGAAGCCGTTGCTCACCGATCCCATCCTCGAAAGCCTCGCGCAATGGATTCCTCCGCCGGTCTTGCGCGACGTTTTGCCGCTCGACACGACCCAACCTAACATCCTCGCCGCCTGGCCGACCTATCCGGCGGCGGGATCTCTAACTGACCTAGCGGCGTTCGCGCTTTACACCCGCGCCATCGGCTTGCATCGCAGCGGCACGCCCGAGGCCCGGGCAGAGTCGCGGCTGCTGCTGAACCGGCTGCGGGTGGAGTATTCCCAACATTTCCTGGCCAGCCGGGCGCTCTATCAGACAGCCCGCTGGTTTCTCGATGAGGGTTCCACCGAGCAGGCGTTCTCGATTCTCAACACCCTGCGCGACACCGCGAAATCGCCGATTTTAAAGGGGGAAGCCGCGTTTCTCGAAGCTCGAACCGCCAGCCTAAATGGCGATCCGAAGCTGGCCATCCAGCTCTTCGACGAAGCGGCCAACGCGCTCGCTGCGCCCGCCGCGAGGGTGGCGAAGTTGCAATCCGCGATCGCTCGCTTGCGGAGTGGCGACCTCAATGGCGTGACTCTCATCCAGCAATCCGGTGCGGCGCCGGACAAGGCGCTGGAGGCGGATCTCGAGCTTGAGCGCGCACTCTCGACCACTCCAGCGCCCGCTGCTAGAGCGGCGATTGAAGGGTTTCTCGCGCGTTTCCCCGAGCATCCACGGGCATCCGAAGCTCGCTTAGCAGCGGCGGAAGCGGCGCTGGCCAGTCCCATTCCCGACCTCCCGTTTGCTCGCGAACAGCTCGAACTTTTGGCCGCAGGGCCAGAAATCGCTGCTCCGAGATTGGCCCTCGCCCGGCTTCACATCGCCGACCTTTCGAATGACTCAGCCGTCGCCATCGCCGCCGCGCAAGCCATCATCGATGCCTACCCGGCGGACCCCGTCGCGGCCGAGGCGGCGCTCACGCTCGGGCGCAATCTTTTCCAAACGGGCAGCTACAACACCGCGCTGCTGGTCCTCAAAAAACTGGCCGACTCGGAGACTAATCCTGCTAGAGCGCAAGTCGCGTGGCTTCTAGCAGCCCGCTCAGCGGCCCTCGGCGGCACCCCGCAATCCAAGGAAGAAGCGATCTTGTTATTTGACAAAGCCATCGCCTCGCAAGGTCCGCTTGCTGCCATCGCCACCTTGGAAAAGGCCGAGCATCTCATCGACATGTATCGCCTCCCAGAAGCCTCCGGGTTGCTCGCGAAATGGATCAACACTCTGGCAGAAAACGAGCCACTGCGGTTGCCCGCCGGCTTGTTGTTAGGCGAGGCGTTGTATGCGCAGGGCAGCAGCAACCCGGCCTCGATGGTCGAGGCGCTCGCGGTTTACGACAAGCTCCTAGCCCACACCAAGGACCAGCCCGCGCTGCTCAACCGCTTGCAATATCTCCGTGGCCTCACGCTGGAACAACTGCCTGATCCCAAGAACCCAACGAAGAAATGTGAGACCCTAGCGTTTGAGGCATTTTACTCCGTGCTCGAAACCACCACCCCGCCGGCGGAGTGGAAATACTTCGAACTCTGCGGCTTCAAAGCGCTCACCCTGCTAGAGAAGGCCAAGCGCTGGCAAGCAGCCGTCAACGTCGCCCGCAAGATCGCCTCCTTCGACGGCCCTGGAGCCAAGGACGCCGCCGCCCGCGCCAGCAAGATCCAGCTCGAACAAATGATGTGGTGACGGCTGAGGGAAAATGCTGAAAAACTGAAATTCTGAAACGCTGAAAAAAATTATGCCATCACTTCTTGTCACTGGAAAATCCGGCCGCATGGGCCAAGCCGTCATCGACGCCGCGAACCAAGCCGCCGTCCCGCTCGCCGCCACCCACGACGCGGGGGAGGATCTTGACGCCGCGATTTCCAAGGCCACCTGCGCCATTGACTTCACGATTCATTCATTCACTCCAGCGCTGGTTGAGGCGGCATTGAAACATGGCACCAGCTTGGTCATCGGCACCACCGGCCACACCGACGAGGAACGCGCGCTCATCTATCAGGCCGCGAAGTCGATCCGCATCGTCTATGCCGCAAACTACTCGGTGGGCGTAAACGTGTTGTTCTGGCTCACCCGCCAAGCCGCCCGCGTCTTGAGTCAGGACCGCTTCGACATCGAGGTCACTGAGATGCATCACAAGCACAAGATCGACGCGCCGTCCGGCACTGCCCGCCGCCTGCTAGAAATCCTCAATGAGGAAACCGGCACTTCCTATCAGGACGATGTTGCGCACGGTCGCTTCGGCAACATCGGCCCGCGCA
>JAYVEJ010000768.1:0-2802 GCA_043748885.1 Luteolibacter sp.
TGGCCGGCAACGAGCGGATAGACTGCATTGCCGCAGTTGTTACCGAACAGCGAGAGGTCCGAGTGGCAAACCCGGATTGCTAGAAACTGGCGGTTGCCAACATTCCGCGAAATCCTGTTGGATCATGAGTTGACTTTGGCATCGCAAATGAAAAATGATCTCTCGACTTTGGAGCATCCATAGTTTCACCTCCGCAATCCCCGGTTAGGAAATTGGGGTCTTTCTTTTCCAATTTGATGACATGAAAAAATCCAATATCCTAAAGCCGGTTAGTTTATCCGTCGTTCTAGCAGTTCTTTCCGGGTTGGTGGACGCCGCCCCTTACGGACCAGAGGGTCGCAACATCCGGTGGGTCCAGCCGGGCGGGGAGACGCTGGAGCTGCGAGTGTTCGGGGATGAATACTACGGCCGCACGGAAACTCCGGCGGGCTACACGGTGGTTCATAGCCCCGCAGACGGTGCCTATCATTTCGCCGAACTTTCCGCGGACGGCACCTCGCTGGTGCCCTCGGCGACCTTGGCCAATGAACCGGTGCCCGCAGGTCAGGCACCCCATCTCGATCTGCCTGCGGCGAAAATCCAAGAAATCGTCTCGGCGAACCGCGTTAAGTTCGACGGAGATCGCCAACTGCGGTGGAGGCAGCGCGTGCAAGCGGTCCGCCAGCTAAGGGCTGCCGCAAATGGACCTGCGTTGCCGGGAGCCGCCGCCGCCGCCGCGGACAAATTCCAAGCAGAACCCGTCGTCGGTAACAAACTGGGATTGACGATTTTAGTCCAGTTCCCCGACGACACAAAAACCTCCGGTGCAGATCCCGTGGATTTCCCGGTTCCCCGCAGCAAGATCGTCCGCTTTTGCAATGAGGTCGGCTACAGTGACGACGGCAACACCGGTTCCGTGCGTGACTATTTCTATGACCAGTCGGTGGGGAAACTCACTTACACCCAGGACGTCACCCAGATCATCACCGTCCCTAAGGCTCGGAATTACTACAATTTCTCCGACTACCCAGCTAACAAAGTCCTGCGCGGAGATGCCAGCCGCGTGCTAATCACCGATGCGGTGTCCGTTTTAAAAGCCAGCGGATTCGATTTTACCAGTCTGACGACGGATAACAATGACTACGCCGTGGCCACCAACGTGTTCTTCGCGGGTTCTGATTCTGGCGTGTTTGCCAAAGGCCTCTGGCCGCAGCAGTGGAGTTTGGCCTCCCCCATCAATGTGGGCACGGGAGCCAAGGCGGTGTTCATCAGTGATTTCCAAATCACCAATGCCGAAGACAGCTCGCCGGTTATCGGCACCTTCTGTCACGAGAATGGCCACCTAATTCTCGGCTACCCCGACATTTACTCACAGTTCCCGACCGGTGAAGGAGTGGGCGACCACTGCCTGATGGGTTCCGGAAATTACCTCAACGGCGGTAAAACTCCGTCTCCTCTGAACGCCTATTTCAAGGACATCGTCGGCTGGGCAAACATCACCGAAGTCACTCCTACGGAATTCAAGACTGCCAGACTGCCGACGAATGGAAACGTCGCATACCGGCTCCGCAATCCAGCCGCTGTCACTGAATCTTTCATCGTGGAGAACCGCGGCGAGGGCGACAAGTGGGCGAAATATTCCGACGATAAGGGGATCGTGATCTGGCACATCGACGAGACCATCGATGGCAACTTGCGCGGCGGTGCGCATTATGAAGTCGCCGTCGAGCAAGCCGACGGTCGCATGGACCTCGAGAACAACCTGAACCGCGGCGATGCATCGGATTACTTCGATCTGGCCAGCAAGGCTAAGTTCGACGACACCACCACTCCCGACGCGCACTGGTGGGATGGCACCCGGTCCGGCATCAAAGTCGAAGTGCTCACCGATTTGGCCCCGTCCATTTCCGTCTTGTTCGGTGGCGTCCCGCCGAACACCATCATCGTCGGCAAACCGAACGGCGGGGAAGTGATTTACCCCGACTCATCCTACGAGATCAGTTGGCAGGCTAACATCGCCGGCGGGGTGAAAATCGAACTCTACAAAGGCGGGCTTTTCAAATCGGTTATCGCGCTGAATGAGGCGAATGACGGCATTTACAATTGGAATGTTCCCGCCAAGCTCGCTGGCGGGAAGGATTACACGGTTCGGATCAGCTCAATTTCCAATCCCGTGCCGACCTTTGACACTAGCGACGCCACCTTCGAGATCAACGACACGTCTTTCCCTGCCGCCGGGGTGATGCCTTATGGTTGGTATCGCCCGACTGGAGCGGCGACCACTTGGGAGGTCACCAAAAGCGTGGCCTACGAAGGCGCGGCTAGCCTCGTTTCCCGGAATCCGGGCGACGGAGAATCGTCCGCCGTCGCTTATCGGGCCTATTTCAAAGCCGGCATTGTGAGCTTCTATCTCAAAGTCTCCTCGGAGCAGGGTTATGATTTCGCCAAGTTCTACATCGACGGCAAGCTGCAAGCGCTTCCGGGTGGAGGCTCGAAGCTCGGGATTTCAGGGGAGGTCGGCTGGATCTTTGCCTCGTTCCCGGTTTCTAAAGGAACTCACGTTTTCACCTGGACCTATGAAAAGGATGACAGTTACGGAGGTGGCTCGGATCGAGCTTGGCTCGACGGCGTGGCATTGCCTGAAACCACCCAGGAAATCGCTGTGATGGACAGCAAGGGTGCGGATTTAGTGGATGGGCAGTCAAAGATTTCATTTCCCGCCGTGGTCATCGAATCTTCTGGCGAGTCGCAAACGATCACCATCAAGAATGTCGGGAAAGCCCCTCTCCTCAATCTGAAGACCTCCATGGGGGGCGCGAATCC
>JAYVEJ010000769.1:0-2802 GCA_043748885.1 Luteolibacter sp.
GTCTTGCCAGCCGCGTCGTCGATGATTTGGGCGTAGATATGTTGATTGGAATAGTGAACTGCGAGACGCGGACGTTCGGCAGTGCCGGAAACTTTCCGGCGGATGCGGTTGTGGATCTTGCGACGGATCGACTTGCGATTGATAGTACTCATAGTGCCGTAATTGGTTAAGGGTAGTGGACGACGGGTCTGGTTTATTTGCCGACGCTCTTGCCTTCCTTGCGGCGAACTTTCTCACCGACGTAGCGAACGCCCTTGCCTTTGTATGGCTCGGGTGGATAGAAGCCGCGAACTTCGGCAGCGAACTGACCGACGAGCTGCTTGTCGATTCCTTCCACCTTGATCTTGGTGTTCTCAACGACAGTGACGTTGAGACCCGATGGGATGGGGTGAAGGAGTGGATGCGAGCGGCCGAGTGATAGATCAAGATCTGAACCTTTGACTGCCGCACGGAGACCGACGCCGATGATTTCAAGATCCTTCACAAAACCGGTGGAGACGCCGACGATCATATTCTGAACGAGGCTGCGGGCGGTGCCGTGGAGGGCTTTGTGTTGACGAAGCTCAGTGGCGCGGGAGACGACGACAGTGCCGTCTTCGCTAGTGAGCGAGATGCCTTCCGGAAGCGGGAAGCCGAGTTTGCCTTTTGGGCCTTCGACGATCACCGTGCGGCCGTCAAGTTTGACAGCCACTTTTTCGGGAAGTGAGATTGGTTTAAGTCCGACTCGTGACATGGTGTTAGTTTCCTTTTACGAGTTATAGGTTTACCAGACGTTGGCGAGGAGCTCGCCACCGAGGTTTTGTTTCTTGGCGGAGCCGCCGGACATAACACCTTTCGAAGTGGAAAGGATAGAGATGCCGAGGCCGGACATAACGCGTGGAACTTCACCTGCGCCGATGTAGTGGCGGCGGCCAGGAGTGGAGACGCGCTTGAGGTCGGTGAGGACCGAGCGACCGTCGATGAACTTAGGCTTGGCCTTGAGCGTGGTGCGCTCGCCAGTGACGACTTCATAGTTCCAGAGGTAGCCTTCTTCCTGGAGGATGCGGGCGATGTCCGCCTTGATCTTGGAATAAGGTGCGGTGAATTCCTCATTGCCCGCGCGGGCGGCGTTTTTAAAACGCGTGAGGAAATCGGAGATAGGATCGGTGAGAACTGCCATAACAGGTGCTTTCGTTAATTGGGGTGCGGTGTGTTAGTTGGCAGCGACGGCTTCAGCTTCAACTTCGTTAGCCTTTTTCATATCGCGGAACGGCATTCCCAACTCCATGAGCAGGGCGCGTCCTTCAACATCAGTCGGCGCGGAGGTCACAAAAATCAGGTCGAAGCCGATGGTGCGCTTGACTTGGTCGATTTCGACTTCCGGGAAAATGGATTGGTCACTGATGCCACACGCATAGTTGCCACGGCCGTCGAATGACTTCGAGGAAAGTCCACGGAAGTCGCGAATGTTAGGCGCGGTGACATTGACGAAGCGATGCATGAATTCCCACATGCGAGTGCCACGCAAAGTGACGCGGGCACCGAGGGCTTCACCTTCACGTAACTTGAAGTTGGCGACCGCCTTCTTCGAGAAAGTGATAGACGGGCGTTGGCCGGTGATTTTTTGGATCTCGTTGACGGCGTCATCGACGGCGACTTTGCGGTCCGGGGACTTGCCCATGCAGGAGGTAACCACGATCTTTTCAAGACGTGGAACTTGATGGCCATTGGTATATCCGAGGCTCTTCATCAGAGTCGGGACAACCTTGTCCTTGTAGTGTTGTTGTAGTGCTGGTGTGCTCATGTTTTTGCGGGTCAGCGCTGATTGCTCAGGCGCTTAAGCGCGGGCGGAAGCGTTCGCTTCAGCCCACTTTCTTGACGTTGGAGATATGGATAGGGCCGTCGATGGTCTTGAGACCACCGGCGTCGCCTTCGGTGGCTTTGACGGCCTTAATGATCGGGCGGCCACCTTCGACGGTGACTTTACCCTTGGTGGCATTCACTAGCAGCACGGTGCCGCGCTTGCCTTTGTGGTTGCCTGCGATGATTTCGACTTGATCGCCCTTTTTGACGTGGGTCTTGATGCGGCTCATGGGAATGAAATAGTAAATGTTAGTTCTTTAGAGAACTTCGGGTGCGAGGGAAACGATCTTCATGAACGAGCGTTCACGAAGTTCACGAGCCACAGGTCCAAAGATCCGGGTGCCGCGTGGGTTGTTATCTTTGTCGATGATCACCACGGCGTTAGAGTCGAAGCGGAGGATCGAGCCGTCTGCACGGCGGATCGGGTAAGCGGTGCGAACGACCACGGCCTTCACGACGCTGCCCTTTTTGACGGCGGCAGTCGGAATGGAGTCGCGAATGTGGCAGGTGATGACATCACCGATGCAAGCGGTGCGGCTGCGTTTGCCGAGCACACCAATCATTTTTGCGCTGCGTGCACCGGTGTTATCGGCGACGACGAGCATAGTTTCCATCTGGATCATGACTTAGAGAAATTAGAGAGTTGAGATATATGAAATGAGAACGGAAAAGTCCGACTCAATGGGAGATGACTTCGGCAAGCGTCCAGCATTTCAGTTTAGAAAGTGGCCGGGTCTCGACGATGCGGACGCGGTCGCCGATTTGACCTTGGTTCGTCTCGTCATGCACATAGTATTTCTTCGAGCGCTTGACGATTTTGTTAAACTTAGGATGGGGCACGCGGGCCACGTGTTCGACGACGAGGGTCTTGTCCATTTTATTGGAGATGACCACGCCGACGCGGGTTTTGCGCAGATGGACTTGGGTGTCCGCAGATTGGACGGATGCGTCCGAAGGAGT
>JAYVEJ010000770.1:0-7405 GCA_043748885.1 Luteolibacter sp.
TTTGCCCCGCCGCTCGTGTCCGAACCCCACGAGGCATTCGTCTATTGGATCGACGAGGACATGCATCGCGAAACCCTCGACGCGATCCGCGAAGGCAAAAAGTTTCCCGAGGTCAACCGGGTGGCCGACGCCTATCGCGAGCAACCCTCGCCCTCCACCCCATGAACGATCACGGCGAAATCATCCTTGAGGTCGAAAATCTAATCACCTCGTTCGAAACCGACCGCGGTCTCCTGCGGGCCGTGGACCACGTCTCGTTCTCCGTGTTCGCCGGAAAAACCCTCGGCATCGTCGGCGAGTCCGGCTGCGGGAAAAGCGTCACCGCCATGTCGATCGTGCGGCTGCTACCCCAACCCGCCGGCAAAATCCTCGGTGGCCACGTCCATTTCCTCGGCCAGGATCTCGTGCACGCCAGCGACCAGGAAATCCACCGCATCCGTGGCGGCGAGATCGGCGTGATTTTCCAGGAGCCGATGGCTGCGCTCAACCCAGTCCACCGCATCGGTCGCCAAGTGGCGGAGGTCTTCCGGATTCACAGAAAAATCTCGAAGAAGGACGCCTGGGATGCGGCGACCGAAATGTTAGAGCTGGTCCGCATCCCCGCGCCGGAAAAGCGGATGATGGACTACCCGCACCATCTATCAGGCGGGATGCGCCAGCGCATCGTCATCGCCATGGCGCTCGCCTGCCGCCCAGCGCTGCTCATCGCCGACGAGCCGACGACCGCGCTCGACGTGACCGTGCAAGCCCAGATCCTCGATCTCATGGCGCGCCTCCAGTCCGAGATGGGCATGGCCACCATCCTCATCACCCACGACCTCGGCGTGATTGCGGAAACCTGCGATGACGTGGTGGTGATGTATGCCGGCCGCGTCGTCGAGCGGGCGAGTGCGCAAGAGTTATTTTCAAATCCACTGCACGCCTACACCAAGGGTTTGCTGCATTCCATCCCCACCTTAGAAACTCCGTCGAAGTCCGTCCTCAACACCATCCCCGGGATGGTCGCCTCGCTCGCCGATCTATCACACGGCTGCCGTTTCTGCCAACGCATGGGCCGCACCTCCGCCGTCACCCGCGAGCGTCCCAAGTTCGCCGAAGTATCACCTAACCATTGGGTGGAAATTTGTCCGGAGTGTTATCAACCAACATAAGTCTTACAGGACCTATATGACCCATCCTCTTCTATCAGTCTCCGATCTCCGCGTCCACTTCCCGGTGCGCGGCGGCGTGCTACTGCGCCAGACCGGAGCCGTTAGGGCGGTGGATGGCGTGTCACTGGACATCGCGCCCGGCGAGACGCTCGGCCTGGTTGGCGAGTCCGGCTGCGGGAAATCGACACTTGGCAAGGCGATCGTTCGGTTGCTCCAGCCGACGACTGGCAGCATCCGGTTTCAAGGCACCGACATCAGTCACGCGAGCCAGCACGCGCTGCGGCCACTGCGCCGGGATTTTCAAATGATCTTCCAAGATCCCGCCGAGTCGCTCGACCCACGGATGAGCGTGCGGGCGATCATCGAGGAGCCATTCCTCATCCATAAAATCGGCAACCGCGCGGAACGCATCCAACGGGTAAACAGCCTGCTAGATCGCGTCGGGTTGCCGGCTTCGTCCGCCGAGCGCTACTCGTTCGAGTTCTCCGGTGGTCAGCGCCAGCGCATCGGCATCGCCCGTGCGCTTGCGCTCAAACCCAAACTCATCGTCTGCGATGAGCCGGTTTCTGCGCTCGATGTCTCGGTGCAGTCGCAGATTCTCAATCTGCTAGTCGAGCTGCAGCAGGACTTCGGTTTATCCTATCTCTTCATCGCTCACGACCTCTCGGTGGTGAAGCATGTGAGTGACCGAGTGGCGGTGATGTATCTTGGAAAAATCGTCGAACTCGCGTCCGCCGCCGCGATCTATCAGGACCCACGCCACGCTTACACCAAGGCCCTGCTCTCCGCCATTCCCTCACATGATCCTCAAGTGAAGCGGAAAAAAATCCTGCTAGAAGGCGATGTCCCGTCGCCGATCGACCCGCCGCCCGGCAGCGCCTTCGGCCACCGCATGAACCACCCGCGCTACCTGGAAACCATTGGCGCGGATCTCTCGCTGCAGGAAATTTCCCCTAACCACTGGGTCGCCGCCGATCCCTGCTGCGTCTCAGACGAGGACTGGCAGAAGTTCCGTCCTGCTAACCGCTGACCGCCGAATTTTCCAAACCTCAAGGATTGCCCGGTGCCCTGGCGAGAGTGTAGCGTCGAGGCATGGGAATGTTCGACACGAGCCACCTGAAGACCCCGCTTGTTTGTCCTGTCTGTGGTGCAGAGCAGCACGACCATCAGACCCACGCATTTGACGACGTGATGGCCGACTACGAAATGTCTTTCGGCGGGGTGTCCGGTTAGGACAGCCGGGATCCTAAATCATTGATTTCGAGGAGGCAAGCGAGGTGTTTTGATCGACCGATTAGTTGGCCCTAGATTTGCCAATTTCAAGGAATTTCCTTCCGGCCAATTGAACATTTTGAACTGATAATAAACAACTTGTGGGAAATGACCGACCGGCCAAGTATTTTGGTTTTTTCAGGTAGGTCGGAACTCAGCTTCAGATAATGACGCGAGTGCGCTTTTCGGTGAGAATGGTCATGTTTCCAGCCTGCTGACGGGCTTTGGTGGCGGTAGTATCTAAAGTGTAGGCGACGAGGCTGTCGTGCTGCTTGTCGATTTCCGCGAGTAGCGCCTTCCAAAGGCGGTCGAAGCGCTCCTTTTCCAACCAGCATTCAAAGACTGATTTCTGAACGCGGAGTCCAAAGTCCTCGCAGACATGGGCGACCTTACGGAAACGCCTAGGGGCAGCATGAGGGGATTTCCGGGAGGTTTGGCGTGGGGCCGGTCTGGAAACATTTCGTCCCACCAAGGATCTTCGGGTGGGGTGGGAATCTGAACGAGACTCTCCTTCACGGCATGAGAAAGGGTGCGAAACGAGAGCAATCGGCAAGGGCGAAATTGTAGTGGAGGGGGCTTTCACGGAGTAGGGTGCGGAAATCGGTGCGATGTTCGGAGGCGGGATCAAAGAAGGGACGGGTGAGGCGGTCCTCATACTGCTCGAATAGAAGCTTACGCCCCGCTTCATTGAGATAGGTGCCACGCCCGTGGGGCTTGAAGTGCTTTTCACTTAGGATACCCCGTGAAAACATGCGGAGGGTGAGTGGTTCGATGAGTGCGGGGCGGAAAGGCTCCATGATATCTAACGGTAGCGAGAAGCGGTCGTCGGTGGTTTCATGAAGACAGCCGGGTGCCGGATCGAGTCGGCGGGCGTGGGAGGCTGACAGGATTTCTCCGAAGAAGAGGGTTGAAACGAATGACAACACCGCGTTGACAGGGTTAAGAGGTGGGCGTTTGGAGCGGCGCTCGAATGGAAATGCAGGTGGGAAAAAGGTGGCCCAAAGTGCGAAGTAGCGGGCTGCGGCAGCCTCCTCAATGCCACGGAGAGACTCCACAGAAACGGCGTGCTCCGCATCGCGGGCGAGATGTTTGAACTGGGTGAGAATGTTTTTATCGAATGCCCGGCGGCGGACATTAAGTCGCTGAAGGGCGCGGCGGGAGTTTTGAATCTTCGCCTGCACCAGCGATGAGGCAATCGCGAGGCGGAATACGGGATCTCCTGTGGACTGAAACTGGAGTCGGCGTGTTAGGCCTCGTGGCGGCGACCCTCGTCGGAGTATCCGGGTGGAGGGGTATTTCGAGGGCGATTGTCCGCCGGAGTGGCTAGATTGAAGCTGCGAACCAGCTCTTCCAAGAAAGGGCGGTGGCGTTTCCTGTCATCGGCATGTGGGAGAAAATAGGCGGCCCATTGCGCGGCGAAGGTACTGAGTTCGGAAGGTGCGCGGGCCGAGTCTTCCATCCGCCGCAGATGTTGAATGCACGCATCGCGGGTGGCTTGAGGCAGGTCTCTTACCCAGATTCCGCGTTCTTTCATGAAACCGAATCCGAGGAACGAGGCTTGCGAAAGCGGAGTCAGCGGGGTTTTGCCTTGGTTGATTTCCAGTCCAAGATCAGCGAGTGCGGACTTGGCAGAAGACAACGCTGTATGCGCTGAATTCTCATCCATGGCCTGCGAGCTTGGAAAAGCCTCGTGCGTTCATGCTGTTGATAGTTTTGCCCCCCAGTCTTTCAGGAAAGACTCCACCGGGGAGAGGTGGGGCTTGAAGCGGTCGGGAAACATGGGTTTTCCGTTTTCCGAAAGGAGAGTGAACCACCCATACCCCGCGTGGGTTTTCGGGCCGAGGCCGTGGGCGAGCCAGAGTTTGGCGAGGGCGAGCAGAGTGGTGTTAGGGAAGACTCGTGGGCAAGCTGCCCGCGCTCGTTGACGGAGGGGAATGAGTGGGAAGGTGAAGTGGTCGCCGTCTTTTTGGGGGGCGACGGTGGGGAAGAAATCGGGGATGGGATCTTCGGTGTCGGGGGCGTTTTCAAAGCCGAGCTTGCCTTCATAATAGGCGATGTGGTGCGGAGTGACGACATCGAGTTCGAGGCCGGGATCGCGGTTTGGGGAGGCGGGGAGGAAGGCAATGGTTCCGGCGAAGCTTTCGTGAGGAGGGAGGAGGGCGCGGGCTGCGGCGAGGTGTGATCTGATTGCTTCAGGGCATGGCGGATGCAATCCGCCGCCACATGCCCAAGCGAAGTCTGAAGACTTGGAAATTTTCCAGTCGTCCTTGGTCCAGTCGAAGATGAGCGCGATGGCGGCGAGCAGGTGGGCGGGAGCGGTAAGCTCGGCGCGGCAGGGGAGAGTGATGTCGTCTGCGGAAGACTCGCCGGCTAAAGCCAGCGCTCCGTGCCAGTCGTGGAGGGTTTGGAGGGCCATAGGGCGGCATCTGGTCCGAGGGCGAACTAGGGTGGAGTGAAGGAGTGCGATGGCCATCTGAATCAAAGGGTGATGACACTGACGCGGAATCCGGTTTGGCGGTCCGCCCATGCGACGACCGCCGGGTCGGGCTGGCGGCGCATGAGTTCGCTGACGATGTTGGTGTCGATGAGCGGGGTCATGGCTTAGTCTTGAGTGGGGAAAGGAGTGGTGGCGGAAGGCCGGAGGGCGGTTCGGGTCGGTGCTTCGAGATCGGCATCTTCCGCGAGGAGCAGCGGGTGGAGGCGCTGAAAGGTTTCCGCGACCGTTTCACGGCGGTGGGGATCTGCGGAGCCGGGCGGCTGAATGATGGCAAGCGTTTCACCGCGGAGGGTGAGTGCGAGCGGCTCGCCGGTGTCGCGAATCTCTTTGAGGAGGCCGAGGCAACGGGCTTTGAACTTGGATACTTGGAGAGTTTTTACAAGCGTGACTCTATGTGGTCAAATGAAGTGGTCAAGTTGGCGTTTCGTCCTTAAGGGCGAAGCGTTTGAGAAAGGCGAGAGCCTCGGTGGTGGCACGTTGGAGATCGAGGGAGGTGGCTAAAGACAGCGCGGACATCATTTGGGATGCTGTTCTTTTCTGAGCGAGGCAGGTGATTTCGAGTTGATTGTTAGAAAGATGTAACGCGGTGGCCTCGATGGCGGCTTTCATTTTCGCGCGAGCGGCTTTGTCCTCAGTAGCGAAGGCGGTGGCGGCGAGGAGACCATTTTGGAGGATCATCGCAGGGAGCTTGCTAACGGCTTGGCGGGAGATGGATTCGGCGGCGGCGAGGGCGGCGGCGGCGCGGAGTTGGTCGAGATTTTGCATGGGGGGTGTTAGGGTTGGGCTTGGTGGTTGGAAATCGGTGCCACGGTGACGGTGGTGAAGCCGAGGCCGGTGGAGGCGTCGCCGCCGAATTGGCAGACGCCGATTTTGGTGATGTTGTCGGCGAAGGTGGTGAGGGCGTCTTCTGCGGTCTTATCCATGAAATCCGGGTGAGGCACGCGGCTGGCGGTGGCGCTGACGACGGAGTAGAAAAGTGCATCGGCAGGGACGTTTTCTTGGTTGAAGAGTCCACCTTCTTCGGCGGTGCCGGTTTCATCGGAGATGCGGACGTGTTGGGCGATCTCGCAGGCGGTGGTGACAAAGTGGGAGAGGGTGCCGTTAGAAACGATGACGAGGCGCTCGGCGATGGATTGGAAAAGCTCGCTAGGGATGAGTTTTGAGATTTCCGCAGCGAGCTCGATCGGGTAGGTTCCGGCGTGGGAGAAGCAGTATTCTTCGAGGACGATTTGATTGCCGATGGCGAGCTGGGAGTCGCCACCGGTTAGGAAAATGGCTTGTTCGTCGGTGGGTTCGGGGATGGAGTTCGTGGGAGGATTGATTTGGCTTGGCGGATGGAATCCGCCGCCACGAAGTACAGCGTCGCGCTTGGCGCCTTGGAGAAGGAGTGGGCAGGTGATCTAGGCGAAGGAGCCTCTAGCGGAGCGGATCGGAAAGGCGAGCAGGCGGGCTTCGGAAAAGATGAGGCAGCCCGCGAAGGCGGGCTTGTCACTATCGGAGCCGAAGAGCCATGAGGACTTGGAAAATCCCCCGCCTTGGGTGACGCGGACTCGTTTAATTATGCCGTCTTTGTCAGGAGCTTCTTCGAGCAAGGTCTCATTCCAATGATCCGCGAAACTGCCTTTTAGCGAAGTGGCGGAATCACCGGAAACCCGGTATGGCGCTCGCGCTGGATCGGTTGGTCGATGGCACCGACGGAGGCTCCGGCTCCGATGTGGAGCGGGGTGCGGGTGAAGAGGTAGAGGAGGTTGCGTTGCATGGTAAGAGATTGAGGGAGCGTGGATAGGAGATGGAAGATCAAGGATGTCCGGGGATGTCGCCGGGGTGGAAGGACCACGCGGAGCAGGCACCGAGGCTGAAGCCTTTTTCGCCCATGAAGGTGGAGCGGCGGTTGTGGATCTGCGTGCCGGGAGAGGCACCGTGCCAGTTGAGGGCGGTGGCGAGATTTTCGGCGGCGTCCTGGGTGGTGCATTCAAAGTAATAGACCGAGCCAGCGGGGACCGCGAGGTGGGTGGACTTGGGACCGGATGGACGATCTTCGAAACCATTATCGAGGGCGTAGCCGGTGACGGGGATGGGCTTGCCGGTCATGGCGGCGACGAGGGTGGCGTGGATGCGGTTGCCCTCGGGAATTTTGTGGCGTTTTGCCGCATTTTTGCCGGGACCGTCGAGGAGTTGCACCGCGCCGGAAACGGGATCAATCCAACTCGGCAGCCAGCCGCCGGAGTGGGCGTTGATTTCTGGATAGATTGCGGGGGTGAGGAGGGTGAAGGCGAGGGTGGTGCAGAGGCCGATGATGGCTTTTAGCGCGGGCTGAGGATTGGGAGGAAGATTTTTGAGATAGCCACGCAGCGGCACGAGCAGGGTTTCTGCAATTTCGCGGGAGCCTTGACGGATCGCCGCGTGGGTGAATTCCTTTTCGAGAATCTTATGCGACGGGAAATCGGGAACGTCGGTTTGTTTCGAGAATCCAGTGAGATAGGGC
>JAYVEJ010000771.1:0-2801 GCA_043748885.1 Luteolibacter sp.
CCTACAACCGGAACCGCATCAGTGTGGGACTTAGCGCTGAGTTTTGAGCTGGGCGATTTTGTTAAATCCATAAGCTTGCTGAAGATATTACTTGCTTGATTTTTTACTCCCGCAATGTCTTTCATTGCGGGAGTTTCTATTTCCACTGGCACTCCACTGAAACCTTGAAACAATAACGACCATGAATCTCTCGTCACCACAACAAAATGAGGCCGCGCTGCATGCGGTGGATTACTGGCAAGTCATCAAAAATCGCTACGGAATTATACTATTGACCCTGTTGCTCGTTTTCATGACTGCAGCAGTGATCACTTACGTGATGCCAAAGAAATATGAAAGCGAGGCCACGATTGAGGTGAAGCCGCGGTCAATGGGAATGTCGCCTTTTGGCGACCAGATGGGAGCTTCATTTAGTGCCAACCGCATGACTCCCCAGTTCTTTGGTACGGAATTCGAGAAAATTAAAAGTAGCAACTCGCTTTCAAAGGTGGTGGAAAATCTGGAGCTAGTCAACAAATGGGGGGTAACCAAAGAGGATGCCATTCGGATCCTAAAGGGAATCGTCAACACCCAGAACATCCGCGGAACCGACTTAATTTCCATTCGGGTGCGCCATACCAACAAAGAGGATGCACGAGATGTTACGGCCGAAGTTGCGAGAGCTTATAAAGCCTATCGGACCGAGATCGAGAGCCGTGAGGCTGAGAAAGGATTGTATGAATTGAAAAAAGCGGTTCAGGATCAGGTGGACAAAGTCGAAGAGGGCCGCAAGCTTCTCGCGATGATTGTTAGAACTAAACAAATCATCTATAAAGGCCAAGACTCCTTTTACGGCCAATCCGGTGTGGATGAGGATCAGGCGGCACGCAAATCGCTCGAAACTTACGATCAACTTCTGCGTGACAAGATGCAGCTTGAAAGCCAGATCAACAGCCTGATGAAGTATGGTAGTGATCAGCTAATTGCGACTGCGGCCGGACTTGATTTACCGGACAACGTCATTCGCAGTCTCCATCCCCTCTATCTTGAAGCCAAACGCCATTTGGAAGATCTTAAAATTAAAGGCTTGGGGGACCGCCATCCTACGGTGTTGGCCGCAGTCAATCAAATCGAGGAAATGAAGCACCAGCTCAATGAAGGGGTTGTCAGCTTACGGGCTACCTTGCAGGCTAAATTAGACATGGCGGGAGACAGCCTGAAAAGTGTCGAAGTGATGAAAGACGACACCCGCGAAGAAGCGATTCAGAGAGGACTCGATGCCCAAGGTTATGTCGATGCTAAGCGGGAATTTGAAACGGACCAGCAGTTGCTCCAGTCGATGAAGCTTAAGCAAATCAACGAGACGATCATTAAACAGATGACGGAAGAAAGTATTGTGGTTCACGAAGAACCACAAATCTCGCAAAGTCCAGTCAGTCCTAACGTCACCCTTAATTTGGTTCTCGGAGCGGTGGTCGGGTTAATTTTCGGGGTGGGGATCGCGTTCTTCTTGGAGTATCTTGATACTTCGGTGAAGAGTCTTGAGGATGTGGAACGCTATCTTCAAGTGCCGGTTCTTGCAGTTATCCCCAAGGATGTTGGGATCCTTCACAAGCAAAGCGGAATGAGTCCAGATGCTGAAGCCTATCGAATCCTGCGCACAAACATTGAATTCAATCGCAAAAATCCTGAAGACAATGCGATTACAGTAGTTTCCGGTGGTGCGGGCGAGGGGAAATCCACCACGCTGGTGAATCTCGCCTATATCTGTGCTCAAGGTGGATACACGACACTGATGATTGATGCCGACTTGCGCAGACCTCGCTTGCATACGTTTTTTGACATTAACAATTCAGTCGGCCTCACCAATTATTTGACCACAGAACTCATGTTGGAGGATGTCATTCTCCAAACTCCGGTGGATAACCTGTATTTCATGCCTTCTGGAATTTTACCAGCCGACGCGGCCGGTATCTTAAACTCTCGCCGGATGTCAGAGCTGATTCAGGACGTGAAGCAACGTTTCGATCTGGTGCTAGTAGATAGTCCTCCCATCCTTGGTGTGAGCGATGCTTCCGTTCTAGCAAGTGAAGTCGATCTCACCATGATCGTCGTCCAGCATCGCAAATTACCGAGAAACATGCTTCTGCGCGTGAAACAAGCGGTTGAGAATGTCGGTGGAAACGTCATTGGTGTAGTGCTGAACAACGTGGATGTCCGGAGCGACAGCCAATATCAATATTACACCAGCTATTACACTTACTATGCTCCGGCCGAGTCTCAAATCGGACCACCCGTCGGCGCTGCCGCATCCCCGAAGCCCCAGCCGGGTGCGCGTGGAAATGACTCCGAGTTGTATTAAACCTCAATTGAACCAACAAGATGAACCCAATGAAACTCTTCCTCGGATTGCTTGCGCTGATTTTTACTTCAGTGTCTCTCCCGGCTCAGATTGAGCCGGGAAAGTCAATCAACATCACGATCGCCAATGTCCCCGAGGAGGATAAGGCGACGATTACCAATATATACCCTGTATCCGAGGGCGGGACCATTAATATGCCATTCCTCGGCGCGGTGCGGGCTGCTGGCCTGCGCAATGAAGAATTGGCAGCCTCGCTTCAGTCTCGTTACAAAGCTGCGGGGATTTACACGAATCCGACCATCCAAGTAATTACAAACATGGTTCAAGGAAAGATCAATGAAGAAACCGTCACGGTTGGGGGCCAAGTAAAGAATCCTGGACCGGTTCCTTTTGCCAAAGAATTGACTCTTTGGGGTGCAATCCAAGCTCGCGGCGGGGCCAATGAATTCGGCAGCATGCG